>NZ_CEVWNY010000084.1:0-13233 GCF_982384815.1 Desulfitobacterium sp.
ACTTCCTAAGGGGTTGGTCTTGCTAGAAGGAGGAAAGGAACGCGAAGATCTTCTTCTGGAATGGGTTCAGCGGTGGCGGCCCAAATATAAGCTCTTCCTTTTGCTCAAGGATAATCATTGGCAAAATACCCCCCAAATCCAGGAAGCTGGGAATTTATCTCCTGGAGTTAGTTCTATATCCTCTAGTGAAGCATGTGCCCTCAAAGCCTGGAGTCATATTTTCATACCGGATTGTTCGGCAGATACTTTGGCTAAGGCAGCCTTGGGAATTCAGGATACACCTTTTACAGAGTTGATCGGCCGGGGAATTAGCGAAGGTGTTGCCATTACCTTATCTACTTATTATCTTGGTTTATCGGCAAAAACACCGGAACCTTACCGCAAGATGTTTCAAGATTATATTCAAAAGCTGAGGCAATTTGGGGTGCAAATTTTGGTTACCCCTAAGGAAATACCGATTCGGCATTTTGCAAAACGGCTGCTTACTGATCAGGATGCTTTTTCTATACCCGAGAGAACAATTCTTCAGCTATCTAAGGAAACCATTATTTCGCCGCTGGCTAAAGACACTTTAAAAAGAAAGCAGATTCAGCTTAGGGTTGAAACGGAGGACGAAATATGATTTTGGCGCGGGTTATTGGTAATGTTTGGTCAACTCGCAAAGAAGACTCTCTGCGTGGTTTGAAATTTTTGGTGGTGCAGCCGATTACCCTGACTTATGAAGAAGATATGCCTATTCTTACGGAGTACGGAAATACCTTGATTGCTGCTGACCGAATTGGCGCGGGAGAGTCGGAGATTGTCATGGTTGCCGGTGGTTCTTCGGCCCGCCAAAGTTTAGCCAATACCCAAGTACCGGTAGATGCCATGGTAGTTGGGATTATCGATAAAGAGACTTTTGAAGGATAGGTTTAAGGTGGTGGGAGCATGAATCCAATTGCCAAAAAGGTTAAAGAGGCAGGGGTTGTCGGAGCGGGAGGAGCAGGGTTTCCCACTCATGTCAAACTCAGTTCTCAAGCCGAGATTGTCATCGTTAATGGAGCGGAATGTGAACCTTTACTGAAAACCGATCAGCAACTGGCTGCCCAATACCCTGACCAATTGGTTCATGGACTTGGCTTGGCCATGGAGGCAACAGGTGCCCGTGCGGGAATCATTGCTCTTAAAGCGAAATATCAACCGGCTATTGAGAACCTTAGACCTTTACTTCAAGAAAATATGCGCATTGAGATTCTGCCCGATATTTATCCGGCAGGGGACGAAGCCATGACTATCTGGCTCACTACCGGCCGCCGGGTCCCACCGGGGGGACTGCCTTTGCACATTGGAGTAGTAGTCCATAATGTCCAAAGTATTATTAATATTTACCAAGCAGCCCATAATGTACCGGTTACGCATCGATTCTTAACCGTTGCCGGGGATGTACCCCAGCCCAGGACAATTTGCGTTCCCATCGGAACCAAAGTTACTGATGTGCTAAAAAAGGTTGGCGTTAACCTGACACCTGATTTGGCTGTCATTGATGGAGGTCCGGTCATGGGAAAACTGGTGGCGGGAAGTAAATCCGTCAGCAAAACAACAGGTGGACTTATCGTTTTACCCAAAGAACATTCCCTGATTCAGAACAAGGAGAAAAGTCTGGAAGCAAACATCAGGATCGCCAAAACAGTTTGCGAGCAATGCCAAATGTGTACGGACCTCTGTCCGCGCCATCTCCTCGGTCATCGGCTATCCCCTCATTTATTGATACGGGCTGTGAATTATAACCTGATTGGTGATCCCCAAGTTTTAACAGAAGCCCTGTTATGCTCGGAATGCGGGGTTTGTGAAGTTTATGCCTGCCCGGTGGGAATATCTCCCCGGGAAGTTAACATTGCCTTAAAACAAAAAATGAGGGTGAAAGGAGTTAAATACTCCGGGGCAATCCAAAGAGTGGATCCGATGGCCGAATATCGGATGGTGCCAACTTCGCGACTACTTCAGCGGCTGGGTTTAAAGCCCTATTATCATGAGGCACCTCTGGATTCAGCAGCCTGGGAACCTGATGAAGTGTTGATTAACCTTCAACAACATATCGGTGCTCCTTCGCAGCCGATTGTTCAGGTGGGGGAGCGGGTGGTTAAAGGACAGCTCTTGGCCGATATTCCCGAGAAAGCACTGGGGGCGAAGATCCATTCCAGTCTGGACGGGATCGTGGCAGAAATCAGTTCGGAATTTATCCGTATTGCTAAGGGGGGTGACCCCAGGTGATTCATGCTATTGGTATGGTTGAATTTTCAAGTATTGCCCAAGGAATTGAAGGGGCAGATTTTATGGCCAAACGTGCCGATGTGGAAGTTCTGACAGCCAAAACTATTTGCCCGGGGAAGTATATAGTATTGATCTCCGGCGATGTATCCGCAGTTCAGCAATCAGTTGAAGCAGGTATAGAAGTCAATCCGGTCAATGTGGTGGATTATTTTGTCATACCGAATGTTCATCCATCAATTTTGCCGGCCATCAGTGGCGGAAACGAAATCAGCAAACTTAAAGCCATAGGTATTATTGAGACTTTTAGTGTGGCATCTTTGATTGAAGCGGCGGACCGAGCCGTTAAAGCCGGGGAGGTAGACCCGATTCGACTGCATTTGGCTTTTGGCATTGGCGGCAAAAGTTATACCATACTGACCGGTGAAGTCGCCTCTGTTAAGTCCGCGGTGGAGGAAGGAAGCCGGGTGGCCGCTCAAAAGGGGCTGCTTGTGCAAAAAGTCGTCATTCCTCGTCCCCATCAGCAAACCATAGCAAGCTTATTACTGTAAATGGAGTAAATGGAGGTGAAAACCTTGGGACGTTTTATATCGGCTGCCATGATCCGAGAATTGGCAAAAGGCAGTAAAGAAATTTCCTTGGAAAAAGATTCTGTCCTCACCCCTTCTGCCAAAGATTTGGTAAAAGAGTTAGGCTTGACCATCCTTAAGGGTAACCAAAAACTTTCCGTATCTGAGGGCAGGGTAAAGACAGTGGATCAATCCCTGAGTTTCGATCAGCCGGTTTCCTTTTCTGGTTCGACATCAGTAAGTTCTCCCTGCTCGGCATCCCCGGAAGAAAATGAGCTTAAAAAGAGGATTCGTAAAATTATCGAAGAGACTCTTCAGCCGGCTTGTCCTAATCCTAAGCCGCTTCATGTCCATGGTGATCAGGTTAAAATTATGCCTTTTGACCAGGCGCCTCCTGGTCAAAGAGTTGGCTTAACCGATGTATTAACTGCGCAAGAGGGTAATCTTTGTGCGGGGTTTATGACCTTTAACCAGTCCGAACTACCTTGGTTTTTAAATTACGATGAAGCGGATTACATCATCGAAGGTGAGTTTCATCTTCAAGTGGGAGAGCAGTTCTTTCGCGCCAAAGCAGGTGATGTGATCTATATTCCCAAAGGGAGTCATGTGGTTTTCTCTTCTCCTTCATTTTGCAAAGTATTCTATGTAACATATCCGGCTAACTGGAGTGATTTTTGCGCAGAGTAAGAGTCCATGAGATTGGGGGAAATGCAGATGATTTTAAAGGCTAAGGTTTATAATAAAGTCTTTGCTTTTAAGGATCTTAAAGAAGTCATGGCAAAAGCCAATGAGGAAAAATCCGGTGATGTTTTAGTGGGCATCGCTGCTGAATCTGCTTCAGAGCGGGTTGCCGCAAAACTGGTTCTGAGCAATTTGACTTTAGAAGATTTATACAATAATCCCGTAATTCCTTATGAAGAGGATGAAGTTACCCGGGTAATCTATGATGAGTTAAACCGGAGGATCTATCAAGAAATCAAAGCTTGGACCGTCGGGCGGTTACGGGAGTATATTCTTGATCATAAAACCACGGACAATGATCTGGCTCGGGTCGGCCGGGGACTGACAAGCGAAATGATTGCCGCGGTAGCCAAGCTGATGTCCAGTATGGATTTGGTCTACGGGGCAAAGAAGATGCGCCATGAAGCCCATTGCAATACAACCATCGGCCTGCCGGGAACATTGGCCTTTCGCAATCAGCCCAATCACCCCACCGACCATGTAGAGGGGGTTATGGCCTCCCTTAAGGAAGGATTGAGCTATGGCTCGGGAGACGCCGTCCTGGGGATTAATCCCGTGGAAGATAATGTCGACACGGTATGCCGCTTACTGGAAACCTTAAAGGAGTTTATGATCAAATGGGAAATCCCGACCCAGAATTGTGTCTTGGCCCATGTTACTACTCAGATGAAAGCCATTGAAAAAGGGGCGCCGGTAGATCTTCTCTTCCAAAGTATTGCCGGGACCCAGAAAGCCAATGAAGCTTTTGGTATTTCCAAGGAACTTATTGACGGGGCTTATGACCTGATTCAGCGTGAAGGAACTGCACCCGGTCCGAATTTAATGTATTTTGAGACCGGTCAGGGATCGGAAGTTTCCTTGGATGCCCATCACGGGATAGACATGATGACTTTAGAGGCCCGCACTTATGGGTTTGGCCGTAGATATCGACCCTTTATGCTTAATAATGTGTCCGGGTTTATCGGGCCGGAGACCATCTACTCCGGTCGTGAGGTCATCCGTGCAGACTTAGAAGATTTATTTATGGGTAAGCTGCATGGTCTGCCGATGGGAATTGCACCTTGTTATACCAACCATATGAAAGCCGACCAAAATGACCAGGAAATTGGCACTTTGCTCTGCGCTATGGCGGGAGCCAATTATTTCATGGGAGTCCCGGGCGGGGATGACATTATGCTCAGTTATCAAGATACCAGTTTCCACGATGATGCAGCTACCCGTGAAATTCTTGGGCTTCGTCCTTTGCCGGAATTTGAAAAATGGCTGGAGAAAATGGGTCTAATGGAAAATGGCCGCCTTACCGAGAAGGCCGGAGATCCTTCCGTTTTTAATAAGTAAAGTGAGGTGATGAATGTGTCCAAGGCAGATCAGGATTTAGAGAGAATTGTTCAAGATGTCTTAGCTGAACTTACTAAAAGGGGGCTGGCAGGTACGGCGGTTAAGGAGCAGTTGTTGTCCGCAGTTCAAATGAATCCGCCCTCGGCAGCGAGTCGGGAAGAGAAAATGGTCACCTTAGTAGGCGTTGATGAGATTTTGGTCGAGAATCCGGTCAATCTTGCCGCCATCAAAGCTATGAAAAAAGTCACTACTGCCCGGATTGGGATCGGGAGAGCCGGTGCCCGGCCCAAGACTGCTTCCTGGTTAAAATTATTAGCCGACCATGCCGTAGCCCAAGATGCAGTATTTGTGGATGTCTCCCCTGAGTTCATTAAGAAGATGAATTTATGTTCCGTGCAGAGTGCCGCGGAAACAAAGGAGCAATTTTTGACCAGACCTGACTTAGGTCGCCGCCTCTCGGCAGAAGGAAAGAAAATCATTTTGGAAAAGTGTGAGAAAGATATCCAAGTCCAGATTCTTGTGGTGGACGGCTTAAGCTCAACAGCCATTGAGGCTAATGTGGCGGATATTCTACCGGCTTTACGCCAGGGTCTGAAAGCTGCCGGGATCAGAGTAGGCACCCCGGTATTCGTCAAGCATGGTCGGGTCTGGGTTCAAGATGAGGTTGCCAAGCTATTAAATGCCGAAGTGGTTATTTCTCTAATTGGTGAACGCCCCGGCCTGGGAACTGCTGAAAGTCTAAGCGCTTATATGATCTATCGGCCCGACGAAAAAACTGTGGAAGCAGACCGGACGGTTGTATCCAACATTCATCGCGGGGGGATTCCCCCGGCCGAGGCCGGTGCTCACTTAGTAGACCTTTTAAAACAAATACTTAAGGCTGGAGCCAGCGGGGTAAATCTAACCCGGAATTTCTAGTTTTGAGGTAATTTCGACATGAGTGAAGCGTTGTTTCAGACCATGACCAGTGTAGGAATAGATATCGGCACCACAACGACCCAATGTGTGATTAGCCGTCTTACTCTTGAAAATACTGCTTCCGCAGCTCTGGTACCCCGGGTAGAAATTACCGGCAAAGAGGTGATCCACCGGAGTGAGATTTACCATACCCCCTTGCTGCATCACCATTTAGTCAATGCTGTGGAAATATCCCGAATTATTGCCGCGGAATATGCACGGGCAGGGGTTACCCCCAATGATATTGATACAGGTGCAGTAATCATTACCGGCGAAAGCGCTAAAAAAGAAAATGCGCAAGCAATTCTGGAGGCCATAGCCGGTTATGCAGGGGATTTTGTTGTGGCCACCGCGGGTCCTCATCTGGAATCCGTATATGCCGGAAAAGGCTCGGGGGCAGCAAAATATTCCAAGGAGAAAAATGAAACTATCGTTAACATTGATGTAGGCGGTGGAACTTCTAACTATGCAGTGTTTCAAGCAGGGGAGGCCATTGATACAGCATGTCTTAATGTCGGGGGCCATTTGCTTGAAATCGAACCCGGACAAACAAGAATTACTTATATTGCCGAACCGGCTCAAGCTGTATTAAGACACTTAAATCACCAGCTAATAATCGGCGAGGAAATTACTTTTTCGCAGCTAAAGGATATCTCCTTCACTATGGCCCGCTGTATCGTGACAGTGCTGCAAGGTAAGGTAACCACAGAATTAACCAGACACCTGCTCATGACGCCGCCGTTGACTCATAGTTATCCTCTCCGGCGGGTGATGATTTCCGGTGGTGTTGCCGACCATGTTTACTCAGAGCATACTCCCTCGACTGTGGAGGAGGTTAGTAATTTCGGCGATTTTGGTCCCCTCTTAGGCTGGGCTCTTCGCCAATTGCTCTTAGCAGAAGGGTTTGAACTGGTTAAGCCCCTTGAGACTGTAAGAGCTACGGTGATCGGTACAGGGACTCAATCCGTAAACCTTAGTGGGAGTACCGTTCATGTCCAGGAACAGTGTTTACCTCTACGCAATGTCCTGGTGTTCTCTCCTTTTGGTAGGGAGTATGCAGCAATTCCGGATACCCCGGAAGAAATTGCCCAACGAATTAATAAGGCCTTAGTGGCCCTATCTGTAGAGCACGGCCATCATCCCATTGCCTTGGCACTTCTAGGACCACGTTCCCTTGCTTTTACGGACATTCAAACTCTCGCTCAAGGGATAGTTTTAGGAATGCAGGATTACCTTGCTTTAACGAACCGCTTGATCCTGATTCTCGAGATGGATTGCGGCAAAATTTTAGGGCAAACCCTGACTGCTCTAACTACACAAGATCTGGAATTAATCTGTTTAGATCAGCTCTCAGTAGGTAACTCGGATTTCATCGATATCGGTAAGCCTTTGATGGGTGGACGTGTAGTTCCCGTCATAATCAAAACTTTGGTTTTTGATAAATGAGATTAATTTTAAAAAGGTGCGGCAGTTAAACTGTCAGTAAAGGAGGAGCAATATGGATACAAGTAGAATGAAATTGTTTGAAGCCTTTACCAGTCAGAAGAATTATACGGTACTTTCCGAAATCAGGGACATTAGAGAGCTCTCAGAAAGCATTCTCGACACCATGGAGACCACGCTTGTTCGTAATCAGATTATCGAGGCCCTTAAAGATTATGACTTGGGGACCATCATAGAAGTTTATGAGATCTTTGGCGGGTATGTCAATCGTAGTTTTGGAATTTATGCGGAGAGAGACGGCCAAAGATCAGAATATTTTGTGCGAAAATATAAAAAAGCAATCAAAGAAGATGAGATTCGTTTTGAGCACTCCTTGATTATGTTCGCCATTGCGAATGGATTAGATATTGCAGCGAATCTGATACCGGCACGCAATGGGCAGACTTTTGTAAAAAAGCCTGAAGGCGACTCAAATTCAGTGAATTATTTTGCCGTCTATGAGTATCTCCATGGTGAGGATAAATATACTTGGGACAACCCGACCCTTAATGATGAAGAATATAAGAGCACCGCTGAGGTTCTGGCCACTTTCCATAATGCCTCAAGGCACTTTGACCCCCAAGGGCTGGAACGTGTTGAACCTAAAATCCTGGAGTTCCTGCCCACATTACCGGAAGTATATAAAGGCTTTGCCCAACGCAATCTTTCTACCAAATTCCATAATTATTACCTGCAAAATCTCAGCGAGGTTTTAGCGGTTATCGAACGGACATCGATTCCTCCCGAGGCCGTGGCCAAGATGCCCTATAACCCTAGCCATAATGATTTTCATCCCGGCAACCTTAAGTATCTTAATAACAAAGCAGTAGGAATTTTTGACTTTGATTGGTCAAAAATTGAACTCCGACTTTTTGATGTATGCCTTAGCATGGCTTATTGCTGCAGCTCATGGAGTGACTTGGAAGATGGAACTTTAAGCTTGGAAAAATGTGCGATCTTCCTTAATTCTTATCAGAATAAGCTGAAAGAATTGGGTGGTTTGGAACCCCTGAATGAGGTGGAAATTGAGTATTTACCGATCATGATGGCGGCAGCCAATCTGTACCTGATCAATTGGGATGTAACAGCCTATTATGGCGGGACCGGGTTAAACGATTACGAGTATCTTGCTTATCTGCAGCATAATATCCGTCTCATGCGCTGGATTGAAGCCCACAAACCGGATATTTTAGCGATGGCTAAAGCCGCAATTTCATAAAGGAAACGGATAAAATCTCTTAATGCTCAAAATCCGTATGTAGATTTTTTATAATGATAATTTAGATCCAGAAGAAAGGGGAAAGAAAGATGGAATTTACCCAGTTTTTCACTCCGGACGAAATGCAAAGGATTCATGATGCCTCACTCCAAATCCTTGAGGAAACAGGTGTCCTGGTACGCAACGAAAAAGCACGGGAAATCTTTGCCAGACATGGCTGCCAGGTGGATGCGCAAAACGGTATTGTCAAATTTCCGCCCAGTGTAGTGGAAAAAGCTCGTCAGTCTTTTGTCCCGACCTATACTTTTACAGCTCAAGATCCCAAATTTGATTGTGTTCTTCCGGATAACCGCCCCATCGTTGTTACAGGAAGCTCGGCTCCCAATGTTATTGATCCGGGGACAGGGGAAGAGCGGCGGGCCACTTCAACGGATATCGCCAATATTGCCTATCTAATCAATGAATTGCCGGGCTTTGATGTTTTCTCCATTTCCACTCTCGCTGATGATGCTCCCCAAGGTCAATTCAGTTTGTCACGTTTTTATCCGGCTCTTAAGAACTGCAAAAAGCCGGTTCGCAGTAATACCCCCAATATGAAAGATCTCATGATGGTCTTGGAACTCGGTGAGTTGATCGCCGGGGGAAAAGAGGCTTATCGTGAGCGGCCTTTCATTAATCATCACTATTGCCCGGTAGTCTCCCCCTTAACTTTTGATGTGGAATCCACGGAGGCTGTAGTCTGGCTGACAGAGCAAGGTCTGCCGGTTTACGGAACAATAGTTCCCAATGCCGGCATGACCTCGCCGATGAGTTTAATGGGAACCTTGGTTTTAGGCAATGCCGAATTTCTAGCTCTCTCTACCCTGATTCAGATGATCCGTCCCGGTGCCCCCATGATTTATGCTGTTCTTTCCACCGTAGCGGATATGCGCACAGGGGCTTATGCCCCCGGAGCCATTGAAACCGGCCTTTTACAAATGGGTCATACAGAAATGGCGCGCTTTTATAACCTTCCTTCCGGAGGATATATCGGCTTAACTAATGCTCATAGCAATGATGCTCAATCGGGCTATGAGACGGGCATGAATACCACAGCAGCACTATTGGCGGGAGCGGACCTCTTTAATATGGGCGGCCTTCTTGGCAGTTTAATGGCTTTTGATTTCGCCAAAGCGGTAATCGACAATGAAATTGCTTTGATGTTGAAACAATTGAAGCAAGGCATAGTGTTTGCTGAAAATGAGCTCTGCCTTGATCTTATTAACAAAGTTGGCCCAGGCGGAAGCTATATGGATGCACCTCATACCATGAAGAACATGAGAAAAACGGGGCTATTAACAAAGATCGCCAATCGGGAGATGCGCAGCCGCTGGCTGGATGAAGGTCAGCCTGATTCCCACGCTCGTGCGATGAAAGAAGCTCATCGAATCCTCAGCAAACCTAATCAGGCCCGCTTTTCTGAAGAGTTGGATGCTAAGATTAAAGCTCATTTCCCAGGTATAGTAGCTGGAGACTCCCTGTGGTAATTACAACGGCCCATCTTTGAATATGGAAAGGAGAAGGAATATGAGCATAGAGAATATTTATAATGCAGTTATTGATATGGACAATGATCTCGTTGTGGAAGGGGTAAAAGCCGAACTAGCCGGTGGAGCCGAGGTTGCCAAGATTTTAAGTGATGGTTTAATCGGAGCTATGGATGAAGTGGGGCGCCGCTTCAGCGAGGGAGAGTTTTTTGTTCCGGAAATGCTGATGGCGGCTAAAGCCATGAAAGCAGGACTGGATGTTCTTAAGCCCCTTCTAGCCCAGGGAGAAGGGGAGAGCAAAGGGAAGATAGTAATTGGTACGGTTAAAGGTGATCTTCATGATATTGGTAAAAATCTCGTGGCCATGATGATGGAAGGTGCCGGATTCGAAGTTATCGACCTGGGTGTGGATGTTGATGCGGATAAATTTATCTTAACTGCCAAAGAACAGGGAGCGGGTATTATTTGTATGTCCGCCTTGCTCACAACCACAATGCCCGGCATGGCGGAAACCATAAAGAAGTTAAAAAATGAGGGGTTGGAAATTAAGACGATGATTGGCGGTGCCCCGGTTACCAAAGCATTTGCCGATAAGATCGGCGCCGATGGCTGGAGCCAGGATGGGCCGGGAGCAGTTGAAACGGCGAGGAAGCTTTTAGCGTAATATTTACTTACAGGCTAAATTGGACAAAGGAAAGGACGGGTTAATTCATGCTAATTGTCGGTGAGATGATCAACGCCAGCAGAAAGGTAATTGCCCCAGCCATCGAGACTCAAGACAGTGCGTACATCCAAAAGGTTGCCATAGATCAGCGGGAGGCGGGAGCCGATTATATCGATGTCAATGCGGGGATTTTTGTGGGTAAAGAAGGGGAATATCTTGAATGGCTGGTAAAGACGGTTCAGGATGCGGTGGATGCCCCTTGCTGCCTTGACAGCCCCGACCCTAAAGCCATTGAAAAGGCCTTGGCCGTTCATCAAGGTACAGCAATGATCAATTCTATTTCCTTAGAGAAGGCCCGTTATGATGCTCTTCTTCCCGTCGTTGCAGGCACTGAACTCAAAGTTGTGGCTTTATGCATGAGTGATGAAGGAATGCCGGAAACGACTGATGATCGGCTGGCTAATGCAGATAAACTGATTAATAGCCTGGTAAAAAATAATGTACCCATTGGCAATATCTATGTAGATCCTTTGGTACAACCTGTATCCACTAACAGCCAATTCGGGGTTGAATTTTTAAATGCGATTGCAGAGATCAAAGCCCGTTACCCGGGGGTCCATACCATGTGCGGACTTTCTAATGTTTCCTTCGGGTTACCCATTCGGAAGTTTATGAATTCAACATTTGCGGTTATGGCCATTGCCAGGGGGCTTGATGGGCTTATTATTAACCCTCTTGATCCGTTAATGATGGCAAGCCTAATTACCGCGGAGACTTTGGCCGGACGGGATGACTATTGTACTCGCTATTTAAAAGCATTCCGCGCTAAAAAGTTTGAATTTTTGGGGTAGCCATAATTAGTCTTATATAATAAAATTACCAAGGGGTAGGTATTTCCTGCTCCTTGGTAATCTTTTGTGGAGGATAGGGAGAGATCTGATGGCTCTTGTAATGTTTGACTATGATGGGGTAATCGTTGATTCACTGGAAGTCTTCATTGTAAACTTTTCGGCCGCTTGTCGTGCTCATGGTTATAAGGCTTCTGCTCAAGAGTTAATCGATTTTTTTGACGATAATTTTTACGCCGGTATGCTTAAAAAGGGATTCACGGAGACCACTATCAATGCTATTTTGCAGGATTATAAAAAGCTTCAGGAGCCATCTTTGATAAATCTCCGGCTTTTTTCCGGTATTCCCGAGATGCTTAGGCAATTGGCCCAAATCCACCATCTATTCGTTATAACCTCAAACCTTTCCTCAGCTACAGAGGCTGTTTTGGCGAAATACAATATCCATTGTGTAAGAGAAGTCATTGGCGCAGAAAAAGAAAAAAGCAAGGTAAAAAAGATTCTGCATGTCCGCAAGTATTTTCCTAAAGAACCTGCTTTTTATGTAGGAGATACCAAAGGGGATATGTTGGAAGGGCGTAAAGCCGGAGCATCGACCATTGCGGTGACTTGGGGATGGCATAGGGAAGAACGTCTGCTGCAAGGTAATCCGGACTTCGTGGCTCATTCACCCCAAGAGCTGGTAAAAATATTGTATGCTAATTCAATTATTAATAAATAAATATGAAAAACAAAGCACGTGAAGGGATCTCGCGTGCTTTTTCCACAGTTATTAAGTTAACTTATAGCGATCCCTGGATTTTTCCAGGTGTAAACTCATTTTTCGAGCGGCTTCATAGAATCACGGGACATAATGGCATTATAAATCAAATTGTGTTCTTAAAAAATATCATTTAACTGCATTACGTTTGCCATACCGCTTTTACTGATATAGCGAATCAGCTTGCGAGATGTAAGGAGGAGACTTTGGATGATAGGATTTTGAGAACACCCCGCAATTGCCAGGTGAAAATCCAGGTCAAGATCGAGAAAATCCTGTAAATTACCATTTAAATAGGGACCTTTCCCTTTGTTTTTTTATTCATTTAGGAGGGAAAAAACCATTGAAATTGAATTAAATATATTAGAGAAGAACAATAATTTTGAGGGAAGGTGGAGTGGAAATTATGGCAAAGGTCATCGTTAACCCGGGGATTTGTGGATTCCGAACGGAGATTGAGGTGGAGACTCAGGATTCGAGAAATTGTTCTATCAAATTAACTACCACATGCCCCAACATTCAGTACATGGGAGAAGAACTTCAAAGTGTGGATGCCTACCGGGAATGTTTTGCTAAAGTAGGTGATTCTCAAGTATTCGAGGTCGCCAGAAGGCATTGTAAACACGCGGCCTGCCCGGTGCCGACTGGGATCGTCAAAGGGATTGAGGTTGCCTGTAAATTAGCTCTACCCAAAAATGTAGAAATTACTTTCGAGTAGCCTGCCCTGTCACGGTGCAGCACCAGCAGACGATGAAAAAGTTCTATCGGGTCAAGATCCTTCGCTAATCACTCAGTATGACGAAGACTAAATGCCGTGTCATCCCGAGCCTAAGCGAAGGATCTTTTTGTCCTTCGGTTTTCGGCTTACTCTTCTTCCCCGGC
>NZ_CEVWNY010000085.1:0-13193 GCF_982384815.1 Desulfitobacterium sp.
GTTAACATATTACACCTCATTAACCACTCGTAAAATCTGTTAAATAACAATATCCATTATTATAATACAGACCCATGCGGCCAACAAGATAAAATTTCATCCATTACTTTGGAATCCCCCATTTTGCTCCTAAATAAGAGGATCCGAAAGTGAGAACCAAGTAAATAAGGACTAATACCAAAGAGCCAGGTTCTTTGCCTAAATATAGCACTAATACCAGGATTGAAAACAAACTGAGGGCAAGACCCAACAATAAAGGATTCTGTCGAGTCCGCCCCAATAAGAAACCCAAAACACCAAAAACTACAATAACCAGCAGATAGGTTATAATTCGTTCAGAAAGCCTTCCATTGGGGTCTGAGAAAACGGAATTAAAAACAATAAAGAACCCGGGCAGTATACCTAGTAGAAAAGCCAACACATACCATAAAATTTTCTTCATAGCACTCACTCCTATTTGTTTTTTACAAAATGAGTAATATCTTTTTTGTACTATTATTTCAATTCAATGATAACTGCATTCTTCTTACACTGGTTGCGGCAAAGTCCGCAGCCATAGCACTTTTCTTTATTCACACTGCATTTCCTATCAAGGACGGAATACTCAATTGCTCCAAACTGGCAATATCTCAGACAATTGCGGCAGCCAACACATTGGTCGGGCTCAATATGGGCCAGATATTCTCCCTTATACATAACCTCCATGACTTCTAAGGAGACCTGAGACTTATAGGCCATGCAATCCTGGTCGCAATTGCAGAGGGCACCGATGAAGGGCGTCTTAAAAGTCCAGATGGAATGAACTAATCCTTCTTCATCAAAGATTCTTACCAAGGCCTTAGCTTGCTCCAAAGTTAAAACCTCCAGGCTTTCCTTCAATTCAGGAAAATCCCCGAAGAGCTTAAAAGGATCCATACCTAAAGCAAAACAATAGCGGGCATTCCTAATCCCTTTAACAGCACTACGGCAAACACAGGGAATACGGGTAAGGGATTGGGCCCGTTCCAAAACTTCAAGGGCGTCCTCTAAGGGCAGTACTTGACCGAAGTGATTCCGCTTCATATACCAGGTTCCGATGGAGCGATAGGGTCGGTATAGGGATTGCCTATGCCGCTTCAGTACAGCCATCTTTTCTATCTGTGGCAGCATGCTAGTCTGGCTGCTTTTAATAAACTCTTGGGCATACTTTTCCCGATTGTTTTGGGAGTATAGCTCCAGAGAGTAGTTTCGCATGACTTCATACCACTTTTTCCCTTCCCCATGTTGTAAGCACAGTTCACACAAATCGCTCCAACTTCCTTCCTGATTTAGAATTACCTAAGACAATTCCCAAAGATAAAGCGAAGCCACCGACCCATAAGGTGAATATTTTTGTCGGTAATGCTCAAATGTGGCGGGGGCTAATTCACTTAAGCCATAGCAGTTCATCATACCCCGGCGGATGGCTAGGTCACGGAAACTCACCACATCCGGTCGGCGTAGAGAAAAAATCAATAGCATTTCCGCAGTCCATACTCCCACCCCCGGCAAAGCAGAGAGGGACTTAATGATTTCCTCATCACTAAGAGTATGAAGTAACGCAAAATTCACCTGACCCTTGAGGGCTGCTTCGGCAATCCCTTTGATATATCCGGCTTTACGTAATGACATACCACAACCTTGAATGACCTCCAGCTCAGTTAAAGCAATACGCTCAGGACTCAGTTCGCCAAGAAGAGTTGTGAATCTATCCCACACAGTCTGAGCAGCTTTTTTGGAAATTTGCTGACTGACCACACTGGAGATTAGTGCCTCAAAGGGCTCGGGGGTAATTTTTCGTTCAATCATGCCAACCCGTTCTATAGCTTCACCTAAAACCTTATCCTGTGCCTTTAAGTATTCTATTTCTTTTTTACCATATTCGAAAATAGCCATAGCTTTTCGGCACCCTTCCCTGCTATAAATTCTTCGTCATGCTTAGATGAGGAATACCATCTTCCATAAATTCCTCCGAAGCTTGAGTATAACCAAGCTTTTCATAAAAATTCCGGGCTTGGGTTTGGGCATGAATCCCGGCCTTAGTTAAGCCTTCTTCACGGGCCATTCTTTCTAAGCTTTTTACTACCTCGCTGCCCAACCCATATTTTCGCATGGTGGCGCGAACACAAATCCGCTCTAATTTGGCCGTATCCTCCAGCTTCTTTAATCTACCTGTAGCAGCCGGTTGGTCCTCGTAATATACAAGAATATGGCGAGTGGCAGCTTCAGGCTCGTCATATTTATCAAACTCATCCTCCAAAGGAACCCCTTGCTCCTCCACAAAGACCTCTTTGCGAATTTGAAAGGCTTTCTCTAATTCTTGTCCCTTCACTTCTTTTACTTCGATTAACGCCATTTTTGGTATTCCTTTCACCATTATGTTTCCACAATACATTTCTTTTCTTAATCTATTATTTACACTAAGTATCTCCTCGTTCTTTGATGGTGTCGCTATCTAAACAGATCCTTCGCTCCCACTCAGGATGACACACACAATTTGTCCAACACCTCCAGTAATTCTAGAGGACTGTCTATAAGCTTTTGAGCACCGGATTTATTCAGCTCTTCTGCCGTGCGATAGCCCCATTTTGCACCAACCGAGTAAATCTGAGCATTCCTAGCTGTTTGCATATCCACACCTGTATCACCTACAAAAAGTAGCTCTGAGGTCGGAATCCGGATAACGTTACTGATGAAGAGGGCCCCTTGCGGATTAGGTTTTCTGGGAATATCATTTCCCGAACCAATCACCACCTCAAATCTTTGCTTAGGAAAGTAAGTAGCCACGACCTTTTTGGTTAGCTCATCCACTTTATTGGAAAATACGCAGCATTTAATAGCTCTGCGATTCAATTCCTCCAAAAGTTCGATCACCCCCGGATAGGGGGCTGTCTTATCTACGCAATGTTGAGTATAATCCTCCATCATACTCTCAAAGCATTGGGAAATTAGATTTTCATCCCTTCCTTCCGCAGGTAAAGCTTCCCGGACCAAATTGCGAATCCCATTGCCGATAAAATACTTATAGGCTTCTAGAGAATGAGTAGGATAATCATAGCGAATTAGTATTCTATTCATCGAATCGGCAATGTCCACCAAAGAATCCACAAGGGTCCCATCTAAATCAAAGATAATACCTTTTATCATTAAAAGCTGCTCCTTTAATTGTTTTTATTCATCAAAGTCCTTAATCATCTGTTTATAGTCAAGAGGAACAAAACCTAATCTTCTATAAAGGGATATTGCCTTGACATTTTCCTCTTCGACTTCTAATCGTATGCGCTTGATCGCGAGCTGTTTTTGATCTTCTAAGTATTTAAAAAACTCTCGACCAATACCTTTAGCACGATATTGGGGCAAGATATAGATCTCATCAATCCAGACAACAATCCCCCCGGCCTCCTGTGAAAAGGTTTTGGCAGTAATCGCATAACCCGCTATAGCATCTTCAAATTCGAAAATATATCCATTCAAATAAATGTCTGAACGAATTATTTCTTCAAATGTTGTTAGATGATATTCCTTTGGGATAGGGTGTAAGACAGCGTCAGATTGGTAAAATTCCGTAACAAGTTCTAAGAATATTTCTTTATCTTCTTTTTTTATGGGCCTGATCATATACTTTATCTCCTTTTCTACGAGCACCTGCCTCCTAGGCATATGTGTTTTAGTAAATTATACTACTTCAATTGTACCATAACTAAGGGGCTAACCACGAATTCTTCAGTCCTGTGTCAACACCCCCGTCCCCCTGACACACCCCTGACACATCACATCTAAAACCTTCCGGATCGGAGAATAGATACCAGCAGCAGAATAAACATCATAGCTGCCACGGCAAAACCGGCCTCGATGGCCGGTATCCGCCAAAAAACCAAGGGCTGGTTACCTAGGGCTGAAGCAACTACTAAACCGGCCATAATGATACTGAAGGATAATAATACAATACTAAAAGAAAGCTGATTGCTGATGCGATCCAGCTTCCGGATGAAAGTGCCTAATTCAGGCAGAAAAATCTCGATGCGGATTTTCCCCCTTTGAATGCTGTTAAAGATCTCTTTAGTTTGGCGGGGCAAATTCAGCAGGAGTTCCGTATATTCCTTAAGGTGTTTCCAGGTCTTTTCCGCGATATATTTAGGGTTTAAGCGTTCCTCAAGAAGCTGCCGGCCAAAAGGCTCGGCAATATCGATAATACTGATTTGGGGATCTAATTGTACAACAATTCCTTCTAAGCTTAATAGCGATTTGCCCAGTAAAACAAGATCGGTGGGAATAATGATCCTATGTTTAAAGGCTACTTTAAATAAATCATTCACTGCGGTCCCTAAGTGTACTTCACTTAAAGGTACATCCAAGTACTTTTCCCTTAATAAGTCCACATCGCGAAAAAGGATTTTGCGATTGATATCTTCGGGGACGATCCCCATAGCAAAGACCGCCTCAATCATGTCTTCGGTTTTCCGCCGCATCATGCCAATGACCAAAGAGGCAAAATGATCCTTCATCTCTGCTGAGAGTCTGCCAACCATCCCGAAATCAATAAAGGAGATGACCTGACCAGGCAAGACAAATATATTGCCCGGATGTGGATCCCCGTGAAAAAAACCCTCAATAAGAATCTGCTTAAGCATAGCTTTAATCAAATTCTCAGTCAGCGCCCTCCGATCATACCCTTCAGCCTCCAGAGTCTGGAATTGGCTAAGTTTTATGCCGCGGATATATTCCAGGGTCAGAACCCTGGTCTTGGAGTACTCTTTATAGACCTTGGGGATACGAATGGATAAATCATTTTGGAACTGCCTACCGATCCTTTCCGCATTGCTGCCTTCGACGTCATAGTCCAATTCATTGCGCAAGGAGGCGGCAAACTCTTCGACCATGTCCCGAACATGATAAAGAGCCGCCCACTCGATTCTGCGTTCGGCTAAGGCAGCTAAGTCTAAAAGAATCTCCAGATCAGTTTCGATGGTATCAGCGATATGAGGACGCTGAACCTTTACTACTACCTCTTCTCCACTGGGCAAAAGGGCAAAATGAACTTGGCCAATCGAGGCTGCCGCCAGCGGTTCTTCCCCAAATTTTTGAAAAAGCCGTTGTGGAGGTCCTCCTAGCTCTTCCTCAATAATCCGATTCACTTCAGCGATGGGAAAAGGGGGAACTTGGTCTTGAAGCTTTTCCAACTCCACAATGAGATACTCCGGTATAATATCAGGCCTGGTACTGGCAATTTGCCCGATCTTCACATAAGTCGGTCCCAATTCTTCCAAGGCCTTGCGCAAATGCTCCCCGAGAGTTTTGGGGTCGGTATCTTCTTCCTTATGCAAAATTCGTTTGGAAAAAGAGATTAAATTGATAAGCCCCATCTCTTCAAGGATGAGGCCGAATCCGTTACGGGCAAGTATTGTGGCGACCTCACGATAGCGTTGCACATGACGAATTCTTCTCCTAATCATTTTTGTTCCTTCTCTAATTGGGCAAGCCGATTCTCCAATCGCTCGAAATCGGCCTTAGTGGGAAGGTTTAGCTCGTTAAGAATTTTCTCCACTTGCTCCCGTAATTTGACGTTGATTGCTCCCTGCTGTTCCTCACCCTTTTGAATAAGCTCATTTATAAGCTCCTTCGACTCAGTAGCGGAAATATCACCTTTTTTCACCAAATCGTCAATTACCTTTTCGATCTGCTCTTTACTTACTACCGCAAACCCCAGTCCCAGAGATAGCCCCTTTTTCAACAGTTCCTTCATTTTCATTGCCTCCTGTTATTTACTCTTGATGTTTCCTTTATTATTTGCCTGCCCCCGTAAAAAGATTCTTAAGCAAATTAGATCTCAAGTTTTTTGGCAAACATAATTAGCTCGTCAAATAATTCACACTAATTGCATCTTGGCATTCTCCGTTGCTTGCTATATAATTGCCTTAAGTACATATTGGATTTGATTAGGTTCTCTTTTCTATCCAAACAGAAAAGAGTTAAAAGGGAAGCCGGTTAAATTCCGGCACGGTCCCGCCACTGTGAACCGGAGGAATTTTTCCTTCAAAGTCAGGAACCTGCCTAATCGAAAGCGACCACCCTCGAGGATGGGGAGTAGGCGCTGCTAACAATCTACGTGCAGCAAACCTTTTACCCAGGTGGTAAAAGGTTTTTCTTTGTTCCCAAGGTGGTAGAAGAAAGGAGAAATTAAATGTTCAAAAAGACTAGGTCAACGCTGATTTTGCTGCTCATCCTTTGTCTTGGCATTTTTTTAATGAGTGGCTGTAATTCAGCTAATCAAACTAACGGTCAAAATCCACCGACCCCGGCAGAGTCCGGCCAAAAGACTGATCAACAGACCGAATATCCCTTGGTCTATACAGATGATTCCGGAGTCGAAACCACGCTTAAGAGTGAACCACAACGAATTGTTTGCTTAGCCCCTGCTTCAACAGAGATTTTGAGTGCACTTGGCCTCGAAAGCAAACTGGTGGCCTTAACCATCTATGATACTTATCCCGTCGGTATCCGGGATAAGGTGGCATATGTCTTTGATGACAGTCTCAATCCTAATCTTGAGCAACTTCTCCAGCTTAATCCGGACTTGGTGGTGCTGGGGATGCACGAAGAAAGCTTAATTAAATCTATTCGCGATCTCAATATTCCGGTAGTTCATCTCAATCCCGATAGCATCACCACCACTTACCAGGCCATTGAAAAGCTTGGCGTTATTACCAATACTCAAAAACAAGCCCAGGCAATAATTAAAAGTATGAAAGAAAAAGAACAGTCCATTGCGGATAAAGTCAATACAATTAAAGAGTCGGAGCGGCTCAAGGTTTGGCTGGAAGTCGATCCCGGGCTTTATACCGCCGGTGCCGAAACCTTCCTGAACGAATTACTTGTTAAAGCCGGTGGTACGAACATTGCTAACGATGTCCGGAATTGGGCTCAATACAGCGAAGAACAGGTCCTCGCCAAAAATCCTCAGGTTATTTTTGAGACCTATTCCTACTACGTAGATAATGCAAAAGAAACCATTTATGCCCGTTCGGCTTGGCAAAATATCGATGCCTTGAAAAACAAGCGGGTTTACAGCCTGGATAGCGACATGGTTACCCGTCCCGGCCCGCGGATAATCGATGGTTTAGAAAGTATCGCCAAGCTCCTCTATCCCGAAATGTTTTAATAACCAGACCCCCTTGTCAGCGAATTAAGGAGGAAGACACTACATGAATCAGAAAAGCTTTAACCCCAAAACCATGACCTGGATCTTGGGCTTGTCTTTACTCCTTATGCTCTCCATCGTATTGTGCGTAATGATTGGCTCGGTGTCCCTCCCCTTCCAGCTTACCTGGAAGATTATCCTTAGCCATTTGCCGTTTTTGGACCTAGACCCTAATTGGACTACGGCCCAGGAGTCGATTGTTTGGAATCTCCGCTTGCCCCGTGTTTTTCTGGCCTTGCTCGTTGGGGCAATGCTCGCCACCTCCGGAGTAGCTTTTCAGGGAATTTTACGAAATCCTTTAGCCGACCCCTATATCCTCGGTGTTTCTACCGGAGCAGCCTTCGGAGCCGCCGCTGCCATTATTTTTTTCAGGGGCTCCTCAATCCTTGGCCAATCTTTTCTACCCCTGTTTGCTTTTGCCGGGGGTCTCATATCCTTAGCTTTTGTCTTTTCTCTAGCCAGGCATAATGATCAATTCGAGCGAGAGACCTTGATCTTAGCCGGGGTAGTGGTGCAAGCCCTATTAGGGGCTTTCCTCTCATTTCTGATCGCCGTATCCGGACGCCAGATGCAAGAAATCATCTTCTGGATGATGGGAAGCCTGGCCGGCAGAACCTGGCAGGATGTACTTATTCTGGTTCCCTACTTCCTCTTGGGACTGATCTATCTCTTCTTCCAAAAAAGAGACCTTAATGTTATCGCTTTAGGAGAGCGGGCAGCCACCCACCTCGGGATCAATGTCGAACGAAAGAAAATTACGATTCTCATTGTCGGTTCCCTGCTGGCAACGGCCGCTGTCTCCATCGTGGGAGTTATTGGCTTTGTCGGGTTAATCATCCCCCATCTGATGCGTCTATTGGTCGGACCCGATCATCGCATTCTTTTGCCGGTCTCTACTTTAGCAGGAGCAATCTTTCTCTTATGGTCGGATACCATTGCCCGGACTCTCCTCCAATCACAGGAGATACCCATCGGCGTCATCACAGCCTTTGTGGGAGCACCTTTTTTTGCATACCTATTAAAAAGTGGTCTAAGGAGGGGTTAACATGAAACTTTTTGATATTAAAGATGTCGGCCAACACTACGGCTCCTATGCTGTTTTAAAAGAGCTCACATTTTTCATTAACCAAGGAGATATGTTTGGCATCATCGGCCCCAATGGCAGCGGTAAATCCACTCTTATCCGCACCATTAGCGGCATTCTTCCTCCCACTTCCGGGGAAATCCTTCTCTATGACAAACCTCTCTCCTCCTATTCTACAAAGGAATTAGCCCGCCGGATCGCAGTCTTGGAACAGGAAGGAACCCCTCCCCTGCCCTTTACCGTCGAGCAAATTGTGGCGATGGGCCGGTACCCTTGGTTAAAGCCCTTTGCCGATCTAAGTCCTCATGATCATGAAGTAGTAGATAATATTTTAAAAAAGTTAAACCTCTGGCATAAACGTTCTCAGCGGGTGAACACCTTAAGCGGCGGCCAACGTCAGCTGGTTTCACTAGCCAGAGCTATGGCTCAAGAACCCCAAATATTAATCTTAGATGAACCGACAACTTACTTAGATATTGGCCATCAAGTACTGGTAATGGATCATGTCCAAAAGTGGCATGAAGAGCTGGGACTTAGTGTCATCATGGTTCTTCATGACTTGAACATTGCCGGTCAATACTGTGAGCAGGTTTTGCTTCTTGATCAAGGGAAAATTGCAACTTGGGGTAAAAAAGAAAGCGTTTTAGCAGAAAAAACGCTGGCTCAGGTCTATAAGACAAACCTTGTGCAAGTTTATCATCCTAAACTCGGTGTACCGCAATTTTTATTAAGTGGAAAATAGCAAATCCCAACCTTTACAAAACTTAGAAGGACAACCAGCCATTTACTAAGGAAATAGTGAATTTATTATTTTATACTAAAGACAACCTTTCAGAAAGCGATGGGTTGTCTTTTAGTTATGATGAAAGGAGCAATTTATGAAAAAAGACGTAAAAAAATACCTTAATAATAAGTTCTTTAATATTGGGATTGTCTCTGTACTGTCGCTGGGGTTATTCGCATCCACCCTCTCGGCCTTTCCTCAAACAACTTATGACCCGGGTTCTGAGCATTCTTTAGCTTCGGAAGTTTCCTTAGCAAGCACCGACCCCACCATAAACTCAGAGGCCCTTGCCTTCAGGGCTGCATTCAGGGACAGTTTGCGCAAAAGCGAGCTATCCCGTGGTTCTCGACCAGAACAAACACCGCCTTCCGCACCGGAAAGTACACCGACCAAACCCACCGGCACTCCCCCTAAGAGTACCTCTACCGCACCTAAGACCACGAAAAGCACAGCTTCTCCTGCCAAAAGTACAACTGCCCAAACTGCCCCCAAACCGGTCGCTTCTACCTCAAAAGCAACAGCTGTAATCAATACTGCTAAAAAGTATATCGGGGTTCCTTATGTCTGGGGCGGTACAACTACGAAGGGTTTTGACTGTTCGGGATATACCCAATATGTTTTCGCTCAACATGGGATTTCTTTGCCCCGGGTCTCCAAGGATCAATATAAAGTAGGCACTGCTGTTTCCTATAGCAACCTTAAAGCCGGTGACTTGGTCTTCTTCTCACTGGACGGGGACAAAGTCATTGACCATGTAGGGATTTTTATCGGCAATGGCCAGTTTATCAATGCCTCCAGCTCAAAAGGTGTTACAATTTATAACCTGGGCTCTTACTGGCAATCACACTTTATCGGCGCCAAACGGGTTCTCTAAAAAAGCAAGGGGCTGTCGCAAAACAGCTCCTTTTTTACAAGGAGGTTAAATATCCCAGGATTAAGTTATAGATAAAAAGGAATATCACCGTGGCCACTATGCCTCGCCAATTCGGTCCACCGGCTAAGGCGGCCTTTCTTTTCATCTCCTCATAGTCAAGATTTAACCTTCTCAACTGTTGAATCTTTTTGCGGACATGGCGGTAATACAGAGCGTTGCCAAAAGTCCCCATGAGTAGAGAAATTACAATGGTGATTCGAATATCCGGTTCCATACCTAAGCCAAAGGCATACACAATGTCTGCCGTCAATAATACTCCCACCAATAAAGCCAGGTAGGCATACATTTGACGATAGCCGATCCAAAAGGCGCTTACGAAAAAAGCCGCCCAATTCCAAGAGAGTTTCGCCGGAGTAGCACTTTTTTCCCACTTTCGAAAATAATAAGCAGCGTTTTTGCCAATATATAATTCCATTAGTTCCTTTTCTTCCAACTCTTGAACGACAGAGAATCTAAAGAACCTCGTTTCTTGGTTATTTCGCATACCTGCACCATCCAATCTTTTACATCATACCTATTATAACATAACCTGGGGTTGCCGAAGATAGATACAATAAAGCTCAGGTAGATTATACCCGAGCTTCTCTTGATGATGGCTTTTTTGTTCTACTTGTTTAACATCAAATGTTTACTCTTTTATCGGTTGAGGATAAAAGGTTATGTCATAGCGATCACTTAACCAATTAGCCTTCCATTTATCCAACAAGAGAACGGCATAATTTTCATCTTGATCCAAGACCACCAAGCTCATACTTGATTCTTTGAGAATGCGGATTTTCTCCTCATCTTTGGCCACCCACCGGACAATCTCATAAGGAAGGCTGTTGATCTGAACCTCTACACCATATTCATCCCGCAAACGATATTCCAGGACTTCGAATTGCAGTTGACCAACAACCCCGATAATGGGAGCCTCAACGCCGATATTGAGATCGCGGAAGACATGAATAGCTCCTTCTTCCTGAAGCTCCTGAATACCTTTAATAAATTGCTTGCGCTTAAGAGCATTGGCGATACTGACCCGGGCAAAATTTTCCGGACTGAAAAAGGGCATGGCCTCAAACTCTATACCATCCCTTTCCGCCAGAACATCGCCAATCCGCAGTATCCCGCTATCATGAACGCCGATAATGTCACCGGCATAAGCCTCATCCAAAATAGTCCGTTCCTGGGCAAACAGCTGTTGGGGCTGAGCCAAGCGCATTTTACGGTGGGTACGATTATGAATGACATTCATACCACGCTCATATTTACCGGAACATACGCGAATGAAAGCGATCCGATCCCGATGCATGGCATTCATATTCGCCTGGATCTTAAACACAAAGCCCACAAATTCCGGACTCACTGGGGCCAGTACGCCTTGATTGGATTGACGGGGGGCCGGGCCTGGGGCAAGCTTTAAGAAGCAATCCAAGAAATTGGGCACACCGAAATTATTCAAAGCACTCCCAAAAAACACAGGAGTTACCTCTCCGCGATCTACCCTGTCTTTGTCAAAAGTATTCCCAGCCATATCTAAAAGCTCGACTTCTTCCTGAAGGCGATTTAATAATTCTTCTCCGATCCATTCACGTAGTTCAGGATCATCAATATGACCGGATTGGCGGGTATCATCGGTTCCTTTACGTAATTCATCGGTAAAGCGCTCCACATTACCCGTTCGACGGTCATAAATTCCTTTAAAATCCGCTCCGCCGCCAATGGGCCAATTCATCGCATAGGATTCAATGCCCAAAACTTTTTCTACTTCATCCATAAGGTCAATAGGATGTTTACCTTCTCGATCCATTTTATTAATAAAGGTAAAGATGGGGATCCCCCTGCGCTTGCAGACTTCAAAAAGCTTAATGGTTTGTGCCTCCACACCCTTTGCCGCGTCAATCAACATGACGGCACTATCTGCGGCGGTTAAAGTACGATAGGTATCCTCACTAAAGTCTTGGTGACCGGGAGTGTCCAAAATATTGATTACAAAGCCCCGATAATTAAACTGCATCGCACTGGAAGTAATAGATATACCCCTTTGCCGCTCCAGCTCCATCCAATCGGAGGTGGCATAGCGTTGTGTTTTCCTAGCCTTAACATTACCGGCTAAATGGATGGCCCCGCCAAATAGAAGCAGTTTTTCTGTCAAGGTTGTCTTTCCCGCATCGGGGTGAGAAATGATGGCAAAAGTTTTCCGCACATGGATCTGTTCATCTAAAGTTAAGCTCACAGGTTTTACTCCTTACTTATAAATTAAGATCATAGGATCAATTATTATCAAGGTAATTTTCCCCAGGTCAGACATTGCCGACTTTTAATTATAACACAATAAATACTACGAAAAAAGCGATCAATTTGACTCAATCGGACAGGATTCATGATAATTAACTCTTCATTATTTGCAGGAATCCCCTAGCCTATGTGGAAATATTAGTCTAAAGGAGGAGGACCTGCTATGACACTATTTGAAGTTCTCTATAACGCCCTTAAACAGGACGGCTGGAAGTTTGAATATGATGAAAAGAATGAATTATTCCGTCTCGAGATTCACTGGGTCAACTCGGAGTTTGTCTCTTTCATTATCGTGGATGAAGAGCAAGAGTCACTGCTTTGCAATACCCATATCAAGCAAAAAATCCCTTTTGCTAAACGCTTAGAGGTCTGTAATTTTATGAATCGGGTTAATTATGAGTTAGCCATCGGCAATTTTGAAATGGATATGGATGATGGGGAAATCCGTTTTCGCACCTACCTTGACTCGGCTAATTCGGACCCATCCCGGGAACAATTGCTTAATCTCATCTGGAACGGTTCTCAAACCTTTGATACTTATTATCCAGGATTCCTGAAAATAATCTCTGAGGATTATTTAGCGGAGGAAGCGGTAAGAGTGTGCTCTCAAGATGATGATTAGATTCAAAGTAATGCAGGTTTGAAGCAGTTCCCTGTTTCTGGTATTATTAGTCTTTGCTGATCTTACAACCAACAATTACCTGTTTATTTTCCCCTCCTGATTCAGATAATAAGATCGTCTCACAAAATAAATATACTTAAGGAGGGACCTTACATGCCAGGAGAAAGAAGTTCTAACAACCCCGCAGTACAAGGTGCTGATGGAGGACTTGACCAACTCAAGTTTGAGATTGCAAATGAATTAGGCGTTCAATTGGGCGGCGACCGCACCAGC
>NZ_CEVWNY010000086.1:0-12659 GCF_982384815.1 Desulfitobacterium sp.
TCTGGTCCAAGGTAAACATCCCGACCTCGATCATTGCGCCGGGGTTTTTGCCGTCCGCAGTCAAAGCATAGACGGTTCCCCGGGGGGATGCCTCTTCAAAATAATCCTGGTCGAAGGAAAGCCGCAGGTCAATTGCCTTGATCCGATAGTATCCCTCCGCCGTCTTATCGGCCTCCAAAACATAGGTCTTGTCTAAAAAGGTGTACCCCCCGTTGGGATACCAGCCAAAAACCTGTTCTTCTCTAATCCATAAAGGATTACCACGGGTTGTTCCGTCGCAAGAAGAGAAGTCATCCGCTTCAGTCAGGGTAATCGCGGGATTGATAGATTGTTTGGCCAGCTTCTCGATGTCGCTCAGTTTAGTAAACATATCAAACTGATATTTTTTATAGAGTGTTTTATCAAAAAAGGCATTCGCTTGGGTGTGATACTTCCGAACAATCCACACTTTATCAATCCCGACAATGTCTGCAAACGGGGGCAGGCCGGCAAGTGAATCCATCCATTCCGCACACGCTTCCAGTATTTTTTCATCGTTTAATTTCATATTGCTTATTTCGTCCTCAGTTATTTTCTGATCCGTTGTGGATACCTGCGCGGCATTTAATTTTTGATCGGAAGAAACCGCCATCACGGCAGCCTGTTCCAATAAAGGCGTGACGACTTTGCCTTCATTGCCGCACCCGGCCAGGAGTAAGGCGCCTAAAAGAATGCCTGAGAGAAGGGTTACCCTGTTCTTCATGTTTGCCGCTCCTTTGCTCAATAAATGTATACTCCACTCCTTTGTTCAAACTGCGCACTTCAAATTTCAACATAATTATGCCAAAAGAAAAAAGCTGTGTTCATTGTATCAGAACACAGCTTTCTCACCTATGGCCTTGGCAGAAACAGCACGGGAAAGGGCATTTTTGACGGGGTAGCCCCCATTAATGATCCTGGGCGTTGCCGTAAAGCAAAACCTCGATAGAGAACGTCCCCTTATCCTTGCTGATCTGCACATCTCCCTGATATTTGTCAACGATTTCCCTGATATTACGCAGACCAAAGCTACCCAGACGCCGCTCGGGTTTAAGCACGTTTTTTTCCTTTGGCAGGGTATTTCGGCAACCGATAAACACGATATTGTCGTTTTTATGAAGGGACAAATGAATAAACCGTTCTGCCGACGGTTCCTGGCAGGCCTTGCGGGCATTGTCCAGGATATTCGAAAGCACCACGCAGAAGTCCATATCGTCTATCCCAATATTTTGGGGAAGGGCATAATCGACGTCAAAGGAAATTTGCTCCTCGGTGCACGCTTTTTCCGTTTGGGAAATCAAATAATCGGCAATGCCGTTTGGATAACGTTTGATCCGTTTGATGTTCTGCACCGTATCGATATTCTCCCGGATAACCGCCAGGGCCCCCGGTACATCATTGGCATTAGCCTGCTCAACAATATCATCCAGAATACGACACATCCGGGATTGGAGGGCATCGATCTCCTGACGGTAAGCGGTGGCCTGTTCTGTCCTTTTTAGGGCCAGTTCATAGCTCTGATGCAATAAAACCTGCTCTTTTTCTCTTGCCAACGCCTTTTCAGCCTGGCTGAGAAGATATAATACCAGAAGTAAGCTCCCTGTGGTCAGGCAAATGCTAAGGCAGGCTGTTATAAACGTCGTGATATTATTGTGCGGCAAGGCGACTACGAAGCAAAGAAGCAGCGCGATGGCAACGGCCGCTGTAAACACCACGAACGAAATGGCTTCGTCCCCTTTTTTGCTGAACGTGCTGTCAGCTTTCAAAACGGGCCGCAGCATGATTGCCAGGAGGATCATAAAGGCAGGAAAAATGATGACACTATACAGAACATTAAAAAAAGCGCTGGTGATAAGGTGCAGATAATCAAGATTCATGACAAACATGATTAGCACTGTCACGCTTTCAATAACCAGTACGCCCAGATAACACGTTCCGATAACTACAAGCTTACGTTTGAAGGAGCCATAAAAAAGCAGGACTGTAAGCAGAACAAGGAGCAAAGGAGACAAAAGGCCGGCTCTTAATTCTTCAGGCGTAATGTCCCGGAATAAAGCGAGTGCCAAAGCAACACCACTAAACAAAGAAAGGGATACCAACCCGTGGTAACGGGGCTTTAGGTATTGATGAGTAAAAAAAACAAAGCCAACAGCATTTCCCACTGCTGAGAGAACCCAATATAAAAAATTGGTGATTGAAGCAGCGGATTGCCCTAACATGGTTTCCCCTCATTCTCCAGCGTCCGGCGCAGTTTCTTTGTATAAAACAGGGCTTCCTGCTGCTGCCCGTCTTCCAACATAGAACAGAGCACTCCCAGGTGGTTTTTCAAGTCATGGTGTACTTTATAAATGTTTTCTTCATACTCCGTCAACTGCTCCGCTAGGAGAATCGCATTTTTCAGTTCATTTTTCTTCAATTCAAAGTCTTTTCCTTGTAACAGCCTGTTATAAACAGCGGAAGTGACACGCCAAACCATGATATTCAGCAGGAGGAAGAGCAGAGCAATCAGTCCGATCAACAAAGTCAGGTTCACACTTTGGTACATACCGGCAGAGAAATAGCTTGCCAGGCAAGACAGTAAAACAATCGAGGATAACACGGGAAAGAGCCCGTGGATTTTCCGGAGTGAGCGTTTGTTATTCATGCCAATCAGAGTCCTCTCTTTTTAGCGTGGAAAGCGGTAAAATTCTGGAGGATCGTGGCGTAAAAGGTACGACTGATGGGAATTCTAACGTTATTTTTCAGGACAATTTCATGACTTTTTTTATCGATTATTTTCACATAGGAAAAATTGACCAGATAGCTTTTATGACAAAAATGAAAGTATTCTTGGGGCAGCCCGGAAAGACCGGAAAGTTTACCGGTAAAAACAATAGCCTCCGGTTGATCCTTACAATACAGATGCAGCTCTTTTAAATGGCTTTCAATATAGACGATATCCGACAGCGGGATAGAATAGGCCATCTCCTTGACTTGTAAATAAAAAGAAGGGATGACCTTCAGGTGGGAAAGGGCCGTCTGGAAAGCAGTGGTCAGCTTCTCTTCATCGAGCGGCTTGACAAGGTAAGCCGAAGTCCGGAATTCAAAACTGTCGGCCATCTTATCGGCAAAAGCCGTGAGGAAAATGATACTGCACTCCTGATTTTTGGCCCGTACCGAGCGGGCGATATCCAGCCCTATGTTTTCATCGATATACATATCCAAAAATAAGATATCAAAAGCATCGGGCTTTTTGGCAATAACAGATAAAATCGTTTGGCTGCTGTCAAAGACAGTAATCTCGGCCGGGGTCCCCAGTTTATGGGCAATGCGTTCAAGCATAATTTTAATTCGCTGCAGCTCATAGCTTTCATCATCACAGATTGCTACCTTAAGCATCTTATTGGCATCTCCATTCCAGCCATAAAGAAAACGCAATTTTCGTTTTTTCTTCCATGTCCAGCATAAATCTCTGTGACCGGTTATTGTTATTCAATTCATAATAGTTTTGCCAGCGTTACTATGTCAAGGCCCATTATCCACGCTCTCGTGAGAGAGCGACTTAATGGCGGCCATAAGTTCACTTTCCATACCCTGATTTCAATCCACGCTCCCATGAGGGAGCGACGTACTCCAACAACTCGTAAACACACTACAGAAGATTTCAATCCACGCTCCCATGAGGGAGCGACGTTACGGATTGGATTTGGCAAACGGGATATGTCGTATTTCAATCCACGCTCCCATGAGGGAGCGACTATAAGTTAACTAAAAAAGGAAATAAGGATGTTATTTCAATCCACGCTCCCATGATGGAGCGACAGCAAAAAGTAAACAAAAATTATCTGCTAGATACATTTTCGTTCAATTTCCTAAACTCTTTAATCAATAACCACATCACAAATCCATTATACTCCCCATATCTCGACAAATTCTCTCTCGTTTCGCAGTGCGAACCTCCCGGCAATTTCATGTTCGCTTTACATTCGCACCAAAAGATCAGGGTACCTTTCCTTCCAAAATAAAGCCTTCGTGCCGGTATACTCAATCTTGTGTCTATTTCGCGAAGTTTTGCCCCATCATCCAAAGACCATCAGTTTTCCATTATGATAGCCCCCACTGACATTGACTTCCAGATATCTATTCTACATTGATCTTTAGTTGACCTGTATATTTCAGAAAAAAGCACATCTTTTTCCAAATTACTTTTCATGCTGCTTTCTTTTATAATTCCTCAAACTCCAGTCACTTGCTCCATTCCCCATAAGGAAGCAGGTTCTTGGTCTCCTCCAGGCTGCCAATCTGCATAGCGCTGTACAGGGGGTTCTTCCTGTTAAAAAAGAAGCGGCGGCACCATTGCCGCCACTTCTCCCCAGAAAATCCTCTTTTCCTATCTCAACTCGCCTTGCTGGTTCTCAAGATCTCCACCCCTTGAGCGCTGCTGTCTTCTATGACATGGCTGACTTCATCCAATTTGGCAAAAATATCCTGAGATAGCTCTTTCGTATGTAAAAACAGCTCCCTGGCCAATTCCGGTTGATTGTCATTGACGGCCCCGATGACCTTGCTGCCGTTGGAGTGCAATTCGTCATGAACATGATCGATGGCTTGCCAGGATTCTTCCAAAACGGTTCCGGTAACATCCATAGAATGATAGAAATGACCGAAGGCGCATTTCTTGGAGTTGGTTTGCAAAGGGTAGGTTGTCATTTCCTCTACGATTCTGTTCAGATTTTTAATCCAGTCGGCATGAGCTGCCTTAGCCTTGGTGATATTCTCCAGCAGTTCCTGATTGGATATAGCATTCCTGCCCCCGTTCAGGGCGGTGATCATTTCTCTTACAAGCTCGCTGAGTTCATCATCAATCCGTGCTATCTCTTTGGCGTTGTCGGCGCTTTGAGTCGCATCTTCCTGAATCCTTTGGGTCATAATCGTGAGCTTTTCGGCATCCTGAGCCGACGCCTCCATGGCCTGATTGATCTGATGGGCAGATTCTTTGATATTTCCCAGGGATTCCGTGATCAGGTCAACATCATTGATAGTGTGCTTTAACATGGACACATTTTCAATGATGGTCTTGGATATCATATCCAATTCGGAATGCATCTTGCCGGTGGAGTTCATGGTGTTCTCCATGCTCGCCTGTCCGCTTACCGCTGCCTGTTGAATATTATTGACAAAGGAACGCATATCCCCCAGGCTGGTTTTGGTGCTATCCGCCAGCTTTCTGACTTCTTCCGCTACGACAGCAAAACCTCTTCCCGCTTCCCCGGCCCGGGCTGCCTCGATGGCGGCATTTAAGGCCAGCAGGTTGGTCTGATTAGCGATATTCTCCACACCGTCCACAATCTCATTGACTTTTGCCGCCATCTCCACCAGGACCCTGATTTGTTCGCTCATTAACGCGGCATCCTTGGAAACCTCGTTTTTCAGCACATCGATTTCCTTAATCCGGGTAATTCCTTCGTCATTTTTCAGGACAAGTTCCTTGGAAGATTCCTGAAGATTGTTCATTACATCAGAAGTGTAGCTGATGGAGTTGTTCACTTCACTCATGCTGGCGCTGATTTCTTCGACGATCGCCAGATTGGATTCGCTGATGGTGGACATCTCCCTGGCGAATTCGACCAGTTTGTTGGAAGAGTGAGTCATCTCCACATCAAATTTACTTAATGCTGAAGTCAGCCCAATCATTTTTTTCGAGCTTCTGGACATCTGCTCTTCGCTGGACAAAAGTTTTTCAAAGATTGTCACAAGGTTTTGGTGAATGGGGTACTCCACATCCGGAAGCTCAACCTTTATCCCATTCATTCTATCTTCGACGCTCTTAATAATACATACGGCTTCTTCGCAAGGAGCCTTTTTGAAAAAATTCACTTTTAACTCCCCTCCTTTAATTAATCTTATAATCAGGCTACAAATATTGAATATTATCTTTCAATTAATCTTAAAATGATATCTATATTATGTACCGACGGCGGAATAATTTCAAATGATATTAATAGATAAAGTGAAATTTTACATAAAGTATAACGCAAAATCCAGAGCTATCCAGGAAAAAACGACTATCTAACAGTCGTTTTGTATTGCAGTCTCCTCAACCTGCCGGGAAGAAGGAAGAATCCCGCTTTAATTCCTCTATGCGAATCCTTCCGGGAGCACATTTTCCGCTCCGTTATGATGGCTTTATTGGTAAGACCGCCAATCAAAACCGGTGACTCCGGATTATGGCCGGCAATATTGTTCCGAACCGTTTGCGGAGAGGATGTGCCATAACAGTAAATGCACCCGTGGGGACAGCTATCATAGGTGCCGATCTCCACACTTTCGATACATCCGCAGGAGGGCCGCTGGTTGGGGTCTTTTTTGGCAAGGATTTTACACTGAAGGATCTCTTCAATCATACCTTGATCAATGCATGAAGCGGGCCGGATCCCATATGGGCTCAAATCCACGGATTCACAGCAGGTAAAGAGACCCAGACGATGCCTCCGGGCAATCCCGGAAAAACCTTGGGCAATCTGCTCCATGGCAGTTTCATCCGCTTCCTTTCCCTCCTGGGCTAAAGCAAGACTCATAGCTCGGCGCACTTTGGGATACAAGTCCAAAAAGCTGAAAATACAGCGGTGGGTATAGCCTTCCAAGGCCGCCGCCATCCGTTCAAATTGCCCCAAGTGATACTCAAGATCCTGATCGGCGTTCAGAATTACAGGATCATACCGCCATACCACACGTTCCGGCCCCAGCATCGTGCTCAGCTTCTGAAAGGTCTTAAGCAGAATTTCCTTGGGCGGTAAATTCTGCTCCATGTCACGTTCATAGGGGGTCAGGGTAAACTGAAAATAAAAGGGGTACCCCAGGGCGGTGATCTCAGCTAACCGGGGGAGCATGGGGGAAGGATTCTTTGTCCAAAAAACGAGGCAGTCCACAACTCGGGGGCTTAATTCCACACGGCTGTAACGGGACGGACATCTGGGATTGGGCACCAGAACATATCCTTCCCGCAGGCGATTGAGCAGCCATTCGGAATAGAAAGCAGGAATGTCCGTACGGCGGCTGGCACTGATGATCACCGGCTTTCCTCCTTCCCTTTTTATTTGCGCTTCATAAGGCGAATCTGCTTTTTTGTTTCCTGATCCACCCGATAGGATTCCGTGATTTTTTGCAGGGATTTATTATAGGTAAAATCATCCAGATGATTGTTCTGCAAGTAAGGCAGAGTCTCTTCCGGCAGCTTGATATAGCAGATGGAAACCGCCCAAGCCACCGCCATTTTAACATAATATCCTTCGTGCCGGATACTGTCCAGTACTTCCAGTACGGCTTCGATATGTTCCTTGTCGCTATAGTAAAAGAGCAGCATGACCACCGCAAAGCGGATTTCAAACTCTTCTTCCGACCGGAGATAGGGCTGAAGAAACCCCCAAACCAACTCCATGTTTTCCTTCGTAAAATTCAGCCCGCTGCAAAAGCTGTCACACACGGACCAATTGTTTATTTTCGGCACAAATCCCCGGATATAGGATAGCCGTTCTTCCGGTGAGCATTTGGCACAACCAATGACCATGCCCTGAAGCATGATTTCCTCAAAGAAATCCTCCCGGGCAGTCTTTAAGTATTCCTGCCAGTTCGCCTTTGTGATCTCCTTTGCCATTTTGCGCAAGCGGGGGAGGCGGACTCCCAGGATATTGCTGATATTCGGGAGCAGACCGGAAGCAAATACCCGGTATTCTTCTTCCGCCAGTTCCCTTAATTGACTCTTGATTTCTGCCTGCATCCGATCACTCCTTTTTGCTTCCATTATGCCACACTTCCCATCTCATAGCATCTTCATTCGCCCTTATATGTCTAATATAATCGGTCTTTTGGGGGCCTGTCTTCCCATATTGCATCATTCAATTTTACATGGAGTAGATATGAGCAATGCTCGAACCACCTATCTGAGAAAGTGCAACCTTCTATTCCTTTCCCAACCTGTTGTACACTGTCAAGGCATCGGTAATATTGTATTGCTCGGAATTGTGATTCCCTTCGGCCCCGGCTGTGATAAGAATATAGTGTTCCTTACCCACTTGAGCGAAGCTGGCGAGACACAGGCCCGCCTCATCGGTATATCCGGTTTTTCCTCCTAAAATTTCCCCTCCCCTGATTCTTGGATCGCCCAGGGCCGTGAACATCGTACTGTAAAAAGTTATTCCGCCAGGATGCTTATTGGTAGATTGAGTAGAATGACGGGATGAGGTAAAAATTTCCAGGAAAGTATCATTCTGCAGAGCATAATTGAGAAGAACCGCCAGATCTTTGACGGTTGTGTAGTGGTTTTGCGCGTGAAGTCCGGTGGTATTTTCAAAATGGGTATGGTTCATGCCCAGCTCTGCCGCCTTTTGATTCATCATGAGGGCGAATTTACTCTCTGATCCGGCAATTCTCTCCGCCAGCCCGATACAGCTTTCCGCGCCGCTTGGCAGCATGACACCGTATAACAGATCCATGGCTCTGACCTGCTCATCCGGCTGGAAGCCTGCCATGGTGGCATTGGCTTGGTACAACTCCTGAAACATCGATTGGGGAAGTTTAATTTTCTCCTGGAGATCAGGGAGATTTTCTATAGCCACGATGGCTGTCATTATTTTTGTCAAAGAAGCGGGGTAGATTTTTTCGTCACTGTTTTTCTCCATTAAAATTCTCTGATCCTTTAAACGGACCAGAATGGCCTGAGAACTGTTCAGCCTGCCGGCGGATACCGGGACAGCGGATTGAGTCTCCGGTGTTAGCGGGGAAACCGCTGCTGTTCTATCCTCAGAGATTTTCTCCCATAAGTGCTGAGGTTCAGGGATGTATCTATGCCCTAAGACAGCTATAACAGCCAGAAGCAAAGGTAACAACAGGATTGGTTTCTTAGTTTTTCGCTTTTTTACCCTTATTCTTTGTGCCATAAAAACAACTCCTTATTTTGTGCTGATATTATTCAAGCACAAAACAAGGAGCCATATAGGAATTCCAGCTTATGAACTCCTTAAGATTTCCTTATGACGGAAGTTTTACGGTAAATACGGTATATTCCGGCTTGCTTTCCACGACAATCGTTCCATTATGAGCCTCAATAATCTCCTGAGCAATGGCCAGGCCCAGCCCGGCTCCCCCCGTGTCTGTGGAACGAGCGGAATCCAGCCGGTAAAACTTTTCAAAAATCGTCTCCAGTTTTTGTGGGGGGATGGGATCCCCCTGATTGGTGAACGTGATGATCACATTTTCTGCTTCTTGGACTGCGGTAATGTCAATAACGCTGTTTTCATAGCTGTAGGCAATAGCATTTTTCAGGATATTATTGAAGACACGGGCCAGCTTATCGGCATCCCCAACCAGGATCAGTTCATCGGGGGCATGAATATGAACCTGTTTTCCCTGAGGGGTCAGCATGGGGTAAAACTCGTCGGCAAGCTGTTGCAGCATAAAGGCCAGTTTTATTTTGCCTTTGTTTAAAACAATGGACTGCAGGTTAAAGCGGGTTATTTCGAAAAACTCATGGATCAATTCTTCCAAGCGATAGGCTTTAGCCAAGGCAATCCCGGTGTATTTGGCTTTTTGCTCCGCCGGCATATCCGGCGCTTCATTTAAAAGGCTTAAGTATCCGATCACTGAAGCAAGGGGCGTCTTCAGATCATGGGCCAGATAAGTGATCAAATCGTTCTTCCGTTGCATTTCCATTTGCATAAGCTGCTGATGCTTTTGCGACATTGATTTTATCTTGATTAGCTGTGTTCCAATCTCAAAATACCTTTTGGGTAATACTAAGTCATCCGTGTTGGAGTCCATGTAAGATTTCAGGACGTTCGTAATAAAGGCGATGTCCTTTTTACTGTTATAACGTGCATAAAGATAGGTCGAAACGCTCATGCACAAGGCCAAAATCAGGATAAAAGCGAAAAAACTGTAAATAAGAAACCCTTTGATTTCCGGCCAGCTTCTGAAGATCACGCCGATCTTTTGATCATATGGCAAGGCGGAGTCGGCATATCGGGGATCGATATAAAAGAGATTATAGATCCATTCTTTGATTACTCCGTTAAACCCTTGGTCTACCAGCCATAGCATCCCTAAACAAAACAGACTGGTTGCTATCAAGATGATGGGAAGGTTCAGAAGGCCTTTTTCATCATTTCTCAATTTTATAGCCTACCCCCCATACGGTTTTGATGTATTTAGGATGCTCGGCGCTGTCCTGCATCTTTTCTCTTAAATGCCGGATATGAACCATCACGGTATTATTGCTGTTGCTGAAATACTTATCTCCCCATACCTCCTGGAATAATTTTTCCGAACTGACGACCCGCCCGCGATTGGAACAAAGAACCCAAAGAATGGAAAACTCTGTCGGTGTAAGCGAAAGCTTTTTCTCATTCAGAGTGCATTCATGGATATCCAAGTCCAATACCAGGCCGGAAAAAGCAATCAACCGCTCATCCTGCCCTGTTTCTCCAATATTGTACTTGGTAAACCGCCGCAGTTGGGCTTTGACCCGGGCAATCAGCTCCAATGGCCGGAAGGGCTTTGTAATATAGTCGTCCGCGCCTAAGGTAAGCCCGGTGATTTTATCGATTTCTTCCTCCTTGGCTGTCAGCATGATAACCGGAAAATTATAGTTCTCCCGGATTTGCTGACAGATCGAAAACCCATCCACATCAGGGAGCATTACATCTAAAATGGCCAAATCCAATTTTTCTTTTTCAATACAAGCCAAGGCGCCCTTACCGTTATAAAATTTGAAAACATTATAGTTTTCATTGGTCAGATAAACTTCTACTAAATCGGCAATCGCCTGTTCATCATCCACCAGCAGGATATTGGCAGCCAACAGCATCACCTTCTTTCTTTTAAGCCTATGTGCCCATTATTATTGTACTTCGAAGTAAATAATAATCCGCAGCTTTTCCCTTAATAAAACCTTAAGATTCTATTAATACGGGATGTTCCTCTAATTCTTAAAAACCAAAGCAGGAACGAATAACTATAGGCGTCCTCCCCTCACTAACATAGTGGGATGAGGACGCTTGCGGGCGGTTTACGCAACAGCTTTTCGATAAACATGTGTCGCATCAATCGGCAAAGGCCATATACCCACCCCTTTTCAACGGTTTTTCTTTAAAGCGATGATGGCGTTGCTGATCAGACCCAGGCCGATTCCGACGGCTATGCCTACAGCGGACCCAATCAAGGTATCGATCCAGCCCCCGGCCAGAAACATTGCCCGTCCCCCACTGCCGAGAAACCCGGTCAGAGTGCCGATGGTAATCCCAAAGAAGATAAATCCGGCATAGAACAAACCGACGGCTTCATAATCAGCAGGATTTAAGTTTAAATAATACTCGGCGAATCGTTCCTGCAAATCGGCTGACTTAGCCGTTTCACTGCGGAATCTGAGCTCCTCCTTGGCCCGTTTAAAAGCTTCCTGCTCGGAATACCCCTCGGCGACCAAATCATTCATGTAATCGCTCATATAGAGAATCATATCGTTTTGTGCTTCCAATGCTCTCTCCGAGCGGTTCTTCAGCTTAGCCAGCTGCGCTGTGACCTTGCTTTTCGTCTCACCTGTTTTACGGCGCAGTTTTTCCAGATAAGTCATCTCCGCTTCTTCCAGGTAGTGCTGGGATTGCTCCTTGGCAAACTGGTTGATTTTTTCCCTGATCTCTTTACTGAAGTTCATTATTCTTCCCCCCCATTATTTCTTAGATTTTGAATACGCTCGCTTAAGAAATCCCATCTCGCCCAAAAGGCCACCAGTTCCTCAACCCCCCGCTCGTTGAGCGTATAGAACTTTCTGGGGGGGCCTATTTCCGAGGGTTTCCTGGTGATGTGAACCAGCTTGTTCTTTTCCAGCCGCAAGAGCAGAGCATACACGGTTGCTTCCGCAAGGTCTTTAAAACCCATGGCATGCAGTTTTTTGGCAATCTCATAACCGTATATTTCACCCCGGCTGATGATCTCCAGCACGATCCCGTCCAAAACGCCTTTGAGCATTTCGCTTAGGTTATCCAGAACACTACCTCCTCGGTATTCAACATCGTTGGTATTCTATAATGTTGAGTACCGCTACATAATAACATAGAGTAGCGAGTTATGCAAGAGCTGGAGGCCGATAATTAAACGATAAATTATTGCTTTTAAGCTTCTGAAGAGGTGGTTCGGGCCAAACCGAATATTGGGAAACCAAAACCAAAAAACAAAATAGGATACAATGTTGCTAGAGGTTGTACACCTGAGAAAATTACCGCCATAGCTGTCACTCCTCATAAACTAAAATAAAAAGCCCAATCATCCTAAAGGGACGATTGGACCGTGGTACCACCCATATTAATTCCGAAACAAATCCTCCGTCTTCAACCCATTAGCCTTAACCAGCTTTCGCCGCTTTCTTAGATCGAAATGATACGCCCCGTCCTCACTGCATGAGGCGATTTTTCATAGCCATTTCAGGGCTAAAAACCTGTTGTTACCATTGCCTGCCCGGATCATTGGCCATGGAGTTGACGGTCCCTTGAGGATAGAGTACCGAATAATGATCTAAGGCCGGATCTGAATTCGTACCGGTTACCTTTGGGAAAACAAGTAAGATCTTAAACTCTTGCCCTGTGGTATAGCCGATTATGTCCTCTCCTCCTATG
>NZ_CEVWNY010000087.1:0-12524 GCF_982384815.1 Desulfitobacterium sp.
TTCTCGTTGAGGAAGATTCCCCCGCATGGGAAACGCCGTTTCCGGTAAATTCAACGTATCTCGGTAATCCATAAAAATTTCCTCCTATAATTATTAATTAAAATTGTCCTTCTACTCAAGCAACTAATTCTCAGCTAAGAAAAAATATAAAAATCCCATCCCTAAAATAAAGGGACGGGATTTTACTCGCGGTACCACCCTTGTTGTCAGCCTCACTGACCACTCGGAGTCCTGTAACGGGGACGAGCCGGAAGGCTTAATAAAGTTCAGCACTTCACTCTAAGGGGATACACCTTAATCTACCTCACAGGCTTTCACCATACCCTGCTCGCTAGGGAGGATCAATTCAAGGACAGTCCTTATCAACGTTTTTTCATTTAGGCATTTGCTTTAAAAAAACAGGTAAATAACCCACTATAGAATATAATACCCAAAAAGTATTGGTGCTTAATCACTTAAGACCTTACGTGCGATGGTAACAAGTTTCGCTTGCCCCTCAAAATCCACAGGATCTCTCATAAATAGACAGAGATATGGAATTTTCTTTTCTTTCCAAGTTATAGTTAACCGATTGAGATAGTCTTTATCTAAGTTCAGTTGATAGGATTCCACCCCGGCAGTTAAACCGACAACCACGCCCCGTTGTTCCATTTCATCCAAGGCTCGGAAAGCCCGATCCAATAAATCATCACTTCCGGCCATTAGAATATCACCATCCCGATAGGGACCTGGTTCCGCAGTTCCAAAATAAATCACTTGTGCTTCCGCTTGATCCGTTAGGGAGTTAAGCGAAGAGGCAAGCTCCATTTCGTGACGTCCTAGCTTTCCTGAGAAAGGTCCCTGTTCTTCTTTGTGTAAACCTAGCCCTTGCACAAGAAAGTCGGAGTCAAACTCCGAAAATAAAATGCTCTTCATGCGAAATCTTCTTCCCCTTCAAAAAATGTCTAGGATTTATTCTAGCACAAGCCCTCCGTACAACGCAAGCATTCAAGAAACCCGATCCTTGTCAAAAGCCTCAGCTAAATCAAGTTGGGCCAGCAAAAAGGACTTTAATTGGGTTCGAATCATCTCCCGCCGTTTATGTAGTTCTTCGATCTCCTCATTGACTTGGTCCAGTTTCTTCTGAGCCTCGCTCATCCGCTTTACTTTTTCTTGTTCAGCTTCCTTTAAGAGCAGTTCTGCCTCATGCCGAGCGGACTGCTTAACATCATCAGCGGTTTGTTGAGCCAGCACCATGGTTTGCTGCAGGGTTGACTCCAATTGTCGGTACTGTTTCAATTCCGCTTCCAAACGCTGTATTTTATCACGGAGTTCGAAATTCTCTGCATAGACTCCCTCAAATTCCTTGCTAACACTTTCCAGAAACTTGTTCACTTCATCCGTATTATAACCGCGAACCCCTTTGCGAAATTCTTTATTCTGTATATCAATGGGAGTTAATGCCATAATTTATCCTCCTCGCTGTTTATGAGGTGTATATCTTATGATGTTCCATGCAATTCTCCCTTTGCGGGTCTCGCTGGAATCCACTATCCGAATCCTTCCATAGCCCCGGCAGGAAATAAGATCTCCCGGTTTCACTTCCACATCCGGCTTGGCAGCCGTCAAGTCATTCCGCTTAACCTTACCCTGCTTGATAAGCTCTTGAAGAACCGAGCGAGAGAGATTAAACCCGCTAGAGGCCACCCCATCTAAGCGTGAAGATGCCGTAGTAATACGTCGCTCTTCCCCTTGCTCCAGAGGAAGTTCAAATTTCTCCCCAGGAATCTCCACTTGAATTCTTTCCCGCCCGGCTTTATCCCATTGTTGCAGGATAAAATCTTTAATTTCTATGACAATTGCTACAAAGCCGCCTTGATCACTTAAACGAATATCACCGATAACCTCTCTTTTGAGCCCTAAACCCATCAAGGAACCTAAAACCTGACGGTGTTCAAGAACCCCGCGTGGGTCTACGGTCCTGACCTGTAAAATCATAATCCCCGAGGGAGTCCTACCGAGTTTACCCTCATCGGTACTAAACACAAATCGTACTCTTTCCGCATCGGGAAAACCGCCCTCCGATCTAAAGCATAGACCTTCCCGCCGTAAAACACCTTCGAACCAATTGGCCATAGCTTGTCCAAGGAAAGGTGTCCATAGGGCCCTCGGGTTCTTAAGGGCTTCCTCTCCTAAATCCAACAAATGTGCCCCTTCAAGTTTTTGCTCTTTATCAGACCAAAAGTTTAAGGCACTGCGATCGATTACATACTTCATGGGATTACCTTAGCCTCCTAAATTAGAAAAAGCTTAAGTAATCCCGGCAAAAGGATATTTCTAATGAGCACTAGAGCAAGATAAGCAAAAATCGGAGAAATATCAATAGTGAACCCACCCCCACCAAACTGAAGGCGCTGGAAGGGTTTTAATAAGGGATCGGTGATCTCGTACAGAATCCGAACAAACCCATTGTACGGTATATTAGGCAGCCATGATAATAAAGCACGCAGAATAATGGCATACATCAAAATTGTGATAACCGTGCTTGTAACTTGATAAACGAATATGATAATAATCACTCCTTATTTTGTGAGAGACCAGAAAAACCCCTTCTCTTTAAAATCATCTTTCATTTCACCGGAGATATCAACATTATTAGGAACAAAGAGGAAAATACCATTTCCGACTTTTTGCATATTACCGCCTAAAGCATAGGTGGCGCCACTTACGAAATCAACGATCCGTTTGGCAAGATTGCGATCAGCGTTTTCGAGATTAACTATAACCGTGCGGCGGTTTTTAAGCTGATCGGCAATGTTCTGAGAATCCTCAAAGGCTAATGGCTCCAGCACAACTACTTTAATCTGTTTTTGGGTATGAATGCTTACTACCTGAGCCCCTTTGCGGGTGTTTGTAGTTCTTGATTCTTCTCTAACCTCTTCCTTTTCCTCTTCTTCTTCAAAATATTCTTCCTCAAAGTCATCATCTGCAAAGCCCATGATTCCAATTACTTTGTCAAATAATTTTGCCATAACCAAATTCCTCCCTTATATTGTTAGATCAAAAGTTTTGCTTAAAAAGAAAGATTGTATTATGAATAGCCTAAGCTCGTTCACCAAATATTTGCCTGCCTATGCGAATCATTGTTGCACCTTCCTGAATCGCCCATTCAAAATCCTGGCTCATCCCCATGGAAAGCTCTTTGAGCTGCACATGGGGAATGGAAAGTTCCTTGAGCTTATCCCGCAAAAGGCGCAACTCCCGGAAAAAGCTAATAGTTTCCTCCGGGGTAGCTCCAAGTGCTCCGATAGTCATCAACCCCTGAACCCGAACATGTTGGCAACGGGCTACTTCCCCTAGGAAGTCCTTCACCTCTTCCGCTCTCAGCCCTAACTTATTAGAATCCTGAGCAATATTGACCTGCACGAGAGTCGGCCAAATAATATTACGCCGTGCTCCCTGGGCTTCCAAAACTTCCAAGAGGCTAAGACGGTCAAGAGAGTGAATCAAAGCAATACGCGAATCGAGATACTTCACTTTATTGGTCTGTAAATGGCCGATGAGATGCCACTTACAGTCTTCAGGAAGCAAATCAACCTTTTCCTGCCATTCTTGAACCCTATTTTCAGCAAACTCCCGCTGCCCTGCCTCATAAGCACTTCGCACCACTTCCGCACTCATAGTCTTACTCACGGCCAGTAACTTAATTTGCCCAGGTTCGCGACCGCACTTTAAGGCTGCTTGGTAAACCTTCTGTCGCACCTCAAAGATTCTACCAGATATATCCACTTTTCACACCGTCCATCCTGATTCAATTCTACAAAGAATGTCCATTTCCTGCCTATTTTATAGCACAGTTTTAATTAAGAAGTACTTTTTATATGCATAGTTAAGCCATCCAATCCCTCTTTAGGATTGATAATAATGGGGATACCGTGGGGTAGATTTTCCACACAGATCACCTGGTCATTTTCATCGAGTATCTTCACCTTGCGATATTTAATTGCACCTTCTTGAACTACATAGACCCCATGTTCCTCTCCCTTAATCCACAAGCTGCTTTTGGGGATGATTATTCCGTTTACCGTAGGCTTAACTACTAGAGAAATATCGAGAAGGCGTTCTTGACTAGTCCCATCAATATATTGACTAAACTGAACCACCAGACCCCTGGGGTCTTCCAAAAGGCGGAGGATTTTAGCACTGTAGATCTGTTTATTAATGATTAGTTTGATACTTTTACCTACCTCATATCCTTTAGGATCCACCTTAACCACTGCAACAGTGGGCTGAAGATTGTCAACAACCTTGCCTATAACTCTACCGCCGGCCACACTTACTTCCGTACCCTGGGCAGTCGTTGGGAGCTCAACCATTTCTTGAAGTACTTTGCTTAGATCCATATTTACTAGATTTTCAGGGGTTAAAATCGTTTCCAAGCCATCGACCGTAGAAAAAACAAGTCCCCCCTGTGGCGCATAGACTTGATTCACAGCAGTGGTTTCTTGACCGAGGGTAGCCCCTCCCGACTGCATTACAGCAATAGGTTCGCCTTTGCGGATGCGCTCCCCCTCTCGCACCAAAAATTTGGGAGTTCCCGCTGCCGGTGCTTTGACTAACACTTCCTCATTGGCAAATACCGCTGAAACAGTCTGATGATGTTCAATACTCCCCTGCTTAGCAATATCTACCTTCAGCGACCCGGTTAAAAAGCTTGATCGATAAACCCATCCTAAGGATCCTAAAAGAAGTATCATAAAGAATCCCACGCCAAGCACTCGAATAGTTTTATAAAATGCACCTCTTGTCTTCCTCTTCATTTTTCCCCTCTCCATTTCCGGTCGGCAGCTCACATATGAATACTGTGCCTACCCCTAGTTGAGAAGTTACAGAGATTTTTCCTTTGACTCCCTCAACAATATGCTTAACAATACTAAGGCCCAGCCCGGTCCCACCTTGTTCACGGGAGCGGGCCTTTTCCACACGATAGAATCGTTCAAAAATTCGGGGAAGATCCCCTTCTGGAATCCCATAGCCGGTATCTCCGAACTCCAGAATAATCATACCGCCCTTTTCAAAAAAAGCATGCAGCCATACTTTTCCTTTACCAGTATATTTTACAGCATTTTCCATCAAATTGAGAAGTACCTGACTCAATAAATCTATCCCCATAGCAATTTCCGGTAGATCAGCGGGAATTTTCACTTCCAGCTCAATCTTTTTGGCTTCCGCATAGGGCTCAATTACCGGCTTAATCTTCTCATAGGCCTCTTGGACAGTGCTTCTTAACTCAATGTCAACCAGATGCTGATTTTCAATTCGTGAAAGGGTTAAGAGTTCATCCACTAAACGTTGGAGACGCAAAGTCTCCTTATAAATAATACTTAAGAAACGTTCCAGCAGTTCCGGCACCTCTGCTGCACCATCCTGCAAGGTTTCCACAAAACCTTTAATCGAGGTCAAAGGGGTCCGCAGTTCATGAGATACATTACCAACAAACTCGGTTCGTAATTGCTCTAAGCGTCTAAGCTCAGTTACATCATAGCAAACGATTACAGCCCCTTGGGAACGAGTCTTCTCGCCGAGGATAGGGCTTACCTGAACACGCAGAATCAGTTTTGAATCAATTGATAATTCGGTTTGCCCATTTTGACTCTTTTCTATAGCCTTGGAAACCAATCCTTCAAGCTCCCCGTAAGCACCTAATTCACTAATGTATTTATGCCTTACTCTTTGTTCATTAGTGCCAAAGAACTTCTCCGCAGCCCGGTTCAGAAGAACAATCCTTCCCACATGGTCTAAGGAGATTACGCCCTCCTGCATTCCGGCGAGAATCGCCTGGGTCTTTTGGGCTTCCTGACGATTAGTCATAATGCTTAAGCTTACCTGCTGCCCCAAACCGATTAGATCTTTAGAGATGCCGGCCAATTCATCAGGATACTCGGGAAAATCTGAGAGCTGAAAATTCCCTCCCAAAATCCCCTTAATCCCGAGGCCAATTTTCCGGATCCGTTCCCCAAAACGAGTAGCAAAGAAATAGACTATCCCTCCGGGAAGAATAATTGCCAGCAGAAAATCGGCGAAATCCAGAGCAAGACTAATACCCGTTTTCGCTTGCAATCCTAACCAAAAAAGTAATAGGGAAAGAGAATTTGCCAACAGATAGATACCGACGATATACCACTTAGTTTTCATAGCTTAGCCTTTCAAACGATAGCCGATCCCACGCAGAGTCTCGATATATTCAGGATTGGAGGGGTCTTTTTCAATCTTTTGCCTAAGGTGCCGCACATGTACATCTACAGTACGGGTATCCCCGGTATATTCATATCCCCAGATACGTTCGAGAAGTTCATCCCGAGAATAAACCTTACCAGGATGAGCGGCCAATACCCGTAAAAGCTCAAACTCCTTTGGTGTCAATTCGATTTCCTCTCCGCGAACAAAAACCTGGAACCGATCTAAATTGATGCGCAGATCTCGGCGTATAATATCCTTTTCCTCTTCCGCAGTCTTTATGCGACGCAGCCTGGCCCTGATTCTTGCTACCAATTCCCTTGGACTAAACGGCTTAGTAATATAATCATCCGCTCCCATTTCCAACCCCAAAACCTTATCAATTTCCTCCCCTTTGGCTGTTAACATAATTACAGGCAAATCAGCAAACTTGGGGATCTTGCGCAGCTCGGTGCATACCTCTAAACCACTCATCCCCGGCAGCATAATATCAAGGACCATCAGGTCGGGAAGTTTTTCTTCCAGTGTCTGTAAAGCTTCAGTACCATCGGATGCGGTCTCTACCACATAACCCTCTTTTTCCAAATTAAATTTTAGTAATTCTTGAATAGGTTCTTCATCATCTACTACCAGAATCACTGCCATTGCTACTTCTCCTCTCTTGTCGGCCGACAAATCCAGCCTGCCATCCGGCCTGTCTTTGGACCCTCACGGCGATGGGAGAAAAACGAGTCCGTATGACAAGCGGTACACTCTTGGGCGATCCAGATCCGGGACCGTGGAATTCCGGCCTCAGTTAACAACCTTTGATTAGCGTCCTTAAGATCTAACATAGCATGTCCGGGTCTGCTGGGTTTAAGTAAAGAGGTGGCCGAAAAATTATTGGCAAACTCCTTTGTTACCCGTTCATCCACTTCATAACAGCACCGACCGATGCTTGGACCGATCGCTGCCCAGCAATCGCTTAGATTTCCTCCAAGCTTGTCTAATTCCTCACACATTTTAAGAACGATTTTGCCGGAGGTTCCCTTCCATCCTGCATGAACAATCCCAATAGCCTTCAAGCCCGGATGATAAAAAAACACGGGAACGCAATCGGCATAGAAGGCCATTAAGGCGATGTGTGTAGTAGTTACTAATCCATCTACACCCGGAATCACCGTAACAAGGGAATCACTTCCGCGTCCTCCATCTGCTTCAATTACTCTATGTATTTTAGTCCCATGGACCTGTTCCCCGATAGCTACATCTGATCCCTGGGCATTCCACTCTTGAAACCAGCGGCTGCGATTAATCCTGACCTGTTCCGGTTCGTCTCCTACATGAAGTCCTAGATTTAATGATGAGTAGGGAAAACGGCTTACTCCGCCCCAGCGACTGGAAAAACCCATTTGAATTCCCTCCGCCTCCCATTCAGGGATTGTGAGATAGACTAAGCCTTTTCCTTGACGCCAAGTCCAAGCCATATTTTCATTCCTCCATAAGTTTCCTTGAGTAAACTATACCATAAATTTTAGGGCGGATGTACTTCCCATAAGTCCTATTCTTTGATGATTTAAAGCCTCCCGCGGGTTTTTTACCCGACAGAAGGCTTTATATAGGGCTTGTCCCAGCCGCCTGAGGCAAGTTGCCTGTAGTATATACAGGAAGTTTACCTGCGGTCATCCAGAATGGAACTAAACTCCGGCAAATCTGTTGCATCCACCAGAATTACATCAACGCCGATTTTCTTAACCCGTTCCCAGGGAACTAAGAGATCCTCGGTCCGGCCACCGAAAAAACCCCAACTTCGTGAGGCACCTTGTACCACAATCCCTTTGATGGTACCCCGTTCAAGATCCAGGTCCAAATCTTTGATTGGACCTAGCCGACGACCATCTTTAATATTAACAATATCCAATAAACGCAGCTCTGAGATCCGCATCAGTTATTCCTCCCCTCTTCTGATTTATATGCTATGGGGAAGGATAATAATACTGCATTTCCTCTGACTGCATAAAGGAAACTTACCTAAACATATTTGCGCATATGACCTAACGCGGCTTTTTCCAAGCGGGAAACCTGGGCTTGGGAAATGCCGATTTCGTCCGCTACTTCCATCTGCGTCTTGCCGTGGAAAAAACGTAAGGACAAAATGAGTTTTTCCCGCTCACTGAGGCGACGTAAAGCTTCCCGAACGGCGATTCCTTCCAGCCAACTGTTATCTGAATGCTTTTCATCACCAATCTGATCCATCACAAAAATGGGATCTCCCCCATCATGATAGATAGGCTCAAAAAGAGAAATCGGCTCTTGAATAGCATCCAGGGCAAAGATCACCTCTTCCCTGGGTAGAGTTAGTTTATCGGCTATTTCGGAAACAGTTGGTTCCCGCGAGCACTCACTGACCAATTGATCCCTCACTTGAAGGGCCTTATAGGCGATATCACGCAGTGAGCGGCTGACGCGAATCGGGTTATTATCCCGCAGATATCTACGAATTTCCCCAATAATCATGGGCACCGCGTAGGTTGAGAACTTTACATTTTGACCCAAATCAAAATTGTCAATCGCCTTCATCAAACCAATGCAACCAACCTGAAAAAGATCATCTACATATTCCCCTCGATTGGTAAAACGCTGAATCACACTAAGAACCAACCTTAAGTTACCATAAATCAGTCTTTCTCTTGCTTCCTTTTCGCCGCTTTGATAGGCAATAAATAACTCCTTCATTTTTGCGCTACTAAGAACAGGCAATTTTGAGGTGTTCACTCCACAGATTTCTACCTTGTTTAAAGCCATTTGAGCACCCTCCAAGCCAATTTTCTCTTGGAAGAGTATGCCCGCTGGGATTGAAACTTATTCCAACCGGATAAATTCTTTCCTGAGTCGGCGGATTATCCGCTTTTCCAAACGGGAAATATATGATTGAGAAATACCTAAACGATCCGCCACTTCCTTCTGAGTTTTTTCCTCGCCATTATCCAGACCGAAACGCAACTCCATGATTAGTTTTTCCCGATCCGTTAGCCTGGCCATAGCTAAATGCAAGAGCTGCCGGTCCACTTTTTCCTCAAGGGGTCTGGAAATAATATCGTTATCCGTCCCCAACACATCGGAAAGCAATAATTCGTTGCCGTCCCAATCAATATTAAGAGGTTCATCAAAGGATACCTCGGTCCTGGTTTTATTATTCCGACGCAAATGCATAAGAATTTCGTTTTCGATACAGCGGGAAGCGTAGGTAGCCAGCTTGATCTTTTTCTGGGGATCAAAAGTATTAACAGCCTTAATTAAGCCGATCGTGCCGATCGAGACAAGATCTTCGATACCAACTCCGGTGTTCTCAAACTTACGAGCTATATAGACTACCAAACGCAAATTCCTCTCGATAAGGATATCCCGAACACTTACATCACCTTGTTCCAGGCGATTTAAAAGTTCTCCTTCTTCATCGGCACTCAAAGGCGGTGGCAAAGCTTCGCTGCTTCCCACATAATAAATTTCCTTCCATTCGCTAAACTTCAGGAAAATCATAGATTTTATTTTCAATATCCAATTTTTAATCCGGGCAACCATTCTTCTCATTAGCCTTCCTCCGCTCCTTGAACATGCTCCGGGTGCAGCAATGCTTGATAAGTTCCATCCGCACTAAGTACCTGCCGCACTAGAGCTAAGGTTACTTTCATTTCTTTCGGTTCCGACAAGGTTGTACAAATAACCTTATGGGGTCTTATTCCTAAGAGCCAACTTTTATGGCCAACCCCTTGATAAGGGATGAAGACAAATTTACTTAACCAGGCTGGGTCCGACTGCCAAAGCCAAGGCCAAGGGTCATCCAAATCACGCCAAGAACCTTGTACCACCGGTAACAACTCTTCGGGAATACCTGCAACTGCCACTTCCTCTTCCACCAATAAAACGGGGGTACCTGTCACCGGATCCCGCAGTTGATTTCCGGTATCCAGTAAAGCCTTCACGGTGATGGAAGTGTTTTCGCCTATAGCAATGGTTACTTCATAAAGAGAGGACTTTAGCTGTGCAGCAGATACCATGATCCGTTGCCAGATTTTTTGGCACGCCCACCATAATCCCGCCGCCAAGGGGAGAATCCACAAATTCTTAAGTCCAAGCTGCAAAGAATGGCCTATTATCCCATCGAAGCTAACCCATCCCCATAGTGCATATACTAACCCCCCCAAGCCCGCCGACAGAATCCAAAAAAGCAGAAGGGTCTTAAAATAAAGGCGAATTCCCCGATAAGGATAAGCAAGCCAAACCATCAGCCAGGGGATTAAGAATTTGCTCAACTCAAAAACCAAAGAGGCTGGAAAATAGGCAGATAGAACTACCGGAATCTCACCAGCCAACACTCCCGCCAAAATTCGCTTACCTCGGAGAGGAATACTCATTAGCCGGGTAACAAGGATTAGCAGCAGAGCATCCATACTCCCATTTACCAAAAGATCTAAATCTAAATACCTCTCCATTTCTTTTTGCTGCCCTTTCAACTGTCTCTCCCAAATTATACCGAAGAGTACGAATGAAAGCTGTCGTAATAGGTAGGAATATTTAGTAAAACTATTGGGACTCCTGACGTATAATCGCAAAAAGGCAAAATTGGAGAATAATAATCTCGTCAATGCAAAAAGCCGGTCCTTGGCGCAGCTTTTACAAGCTAACCAAAGCCCGGCTCTTCTAAAACTTATTTGCTCTTTAACCTTTGGACTACTCCGAAAAAAGATCCTTCGCATAGCTCAGGATGACCCAAGTAGCATGTCATGCTGAACACAGTGAAGTAGCATGTGAGTGAAACAGCGTACCTGTCCCCCTGTTTCACTAGCGTCTCCGCCGTAAGAATTCAGGAATATCCAAATCTTCGGCAGTTGCTGCAACAGGACGAATCGCTTCGTTGGCACTTCCTCTTAAGCCGGCGGCAGCAGGTTTTTGCTGTTCAAATCCTGTGGCGATAACGGTTACCCTGATCTCTTCTTTTAGGCTTTCGTCAATAACAGCACCAAAAATAATATTGGCTTCCGGGTCCGCAGCTTCGGCGATGATCTCCGAAGCTTCATTAACTTCAAATAAGGTCAGATTCTGACCACCGGTAATGTTTAAAAGAACACCTTGAGCACCCTCAATGGATGTCTCCAGCAAGGGACTGGAAATAGCTTTACGGGCAGCATCAGCCGCACGGTTTTCCCCTGTCGCCGCCCCGATTCCCATTAAAGCAGAGCCCGTGTTGCGCATGATCGTCTTCACATCGGCAAAGTCTAAATTGATAAGACCGGGAACGGCAATCAGATCCGAGATCCCCTGAACCCCTTGACGCAATACGTCATCGGCAATCCGAAAAGCCTCATGAAGTGCCGTATGCTTGTCCACTACTTGAAGCAATCGATCATTGGGAATCGTAATCAAGGTGTCTACCTTACTTTTTAACTCAGCAATCCCTTTTTCAGCCTGCATGGCCCTTTTTCTGCCTTCAAAGGAAAAGGGACGGGTTACAACTCCTACGGTCAATGCTCCCAATTCCTTAGCGATTTCAGCAACAATTGGAGCTGCCCCGGTCCCTGTTCCACCACCCATTCCGGCAGTAACAAAAACCATATCGGCACCTTTAAGAACGCCAATAAGCTCTTCCCGACTTTCTTCCGCTGCTTTGAGACCGATCTCCGGATTCGCTCCGGCTCCAAGTCCTTTGGTCAATTTATTGCCGATCTGGACCTTTTGTCCGGCCCGCGAGAGGTTAATTGCTTGAGCATCGGTATTCACCGCTACAAAATCCACACCTTTTAAACCTGCTGTAATCATTCGGTTTACAGCATTATTTCCCCCACCGCCGACGCCAATCACTTTAATCTGGGCGAATTGATTAAAGTCCATATCGAATTCAAGCATTATATAAAAGACCCCCTCGCTCATAATAAACATTTAAGATTTAACGGTCAGACTCACCGGATTAAACTAAATGTATCACTATCATATCAGAGATAGATTCTAGGGATAAATCTTATATCCTTCTTTTCACTTAAATTTTTTAACCAGAAATATTATCCATTAACAACATTTAACTTCATAAAATCGTCAAATTATCCTTCTCAACTTATGAACTTATCTTTTTATCATATGTCTACGAATAATTGCCAAGTTATTAAACAAGCGAACCCCGAAAGCCACTACCGCTGCTAAGTAGAGATCCACCCCGATCCGATCACCCACATAGGCAAGTATTCCCGCCAGCAAAATGTTAGTAAAAAAACCGGTAAGGAAAACAACCGAGTCAAAATGGTTCTCCTGGGCGGCACGAATTCCCCCCAACACAG
>NZ_CEVWNY010000088.1:0-12516 GCF_982384815.1 Desulfitobacterium sp.
GCCAAAACTGATCACTTGCTCTGGAAATCCCGTATCGTCAATATGATCAAGGGAATTGAAGAGGTTACTCCGGAAGAAGTTACTTCTCATCAGAATTGCCGCTTGGGCAAATGGTATTTTCAAGATAGTGTATAGCTTTGCTTTGTCCATTTATTGCCTCACTCATTCCGTTCTTAACCGCCTTTGATAATACAGGAATACCGGCAAAGGAATCACAATCCAACCAAAGCTTTTAATTAAGCTGTTTAAAGCCCGATCTTGGGAGCGTTTTCTTTCTTCTTTTACCATGGCCTCATAGTCTGCTTTTAATTCGTCCTCGCTTTTTTCCACAACCGGTTTTGAGGGATCCGCAACTTCTTTCGGGTAGTAGCCCCGTTTATAATCCTCAAAGGACATATAATAGCTTGGCGGCGAAACCAAATCTGCTGCAGCCATAAAAGCGGCCACACTGCCTCCGATGGTCATCATCAAAGTAGCGAATAGAATCAAATAGGTATATACGGTCTTAATCATTCCTTTTCCCCCTTCCTTTTGGTGCAATGTATCTTCACCACGACTATGAGAGCGAATACCAACGGCAATCGCCCCTATGACCAAGACTACTACGATCAGAGCAATCCCGAAAACCATGATTAACGAAAAGCTCACCACAAGCTCCCTCCTCCCTTTTCCATCATCGTAACATGTATTAGGCCTTAATAGTATAGACGTACGCAGAGTAATTTTCTCACGAATCCAAATTTAGATTTTGAACTTGCTAATAACATTCTCTAGATCCTGTGACATCTGAGCTGGGCAATTTGTAGTGTAACATCTTCAGGCATCTAAAGAGAGGGATGATTAAGTCTTGTTGTTAAAAATGTGTTATAATTATGTTTCGTAGCTCATTACGAAATATGCATAAAGGAACGATAGTTAAGCATGATTAGCACAAACGGGATCACTTTGCGTTTTGGTAAACGCGCCTTATTCGAAGATGTCAATGTGAAATTCACGCCGGGAAACTGTTACGGTATCATTGGCGCCAATGGAGCCGGAAAATCCACTTTCCTTAAGATTCTCTCCGGTGAAATTGAACCCTCAAAAGGAGAGATCGTAATTACCCCAGGAGAAAGGGTTGCTGTCCTGAGGCAAGACCATTTTGAGTTTGAAGAGTATGAAGTTCTAAAAACCGTCATTATGGGGCACTCGCGGCTTTATGAAATTATGGAGGAAAAGGACGCCCTCTATGCCAAGCCTGATTTTAGCGAGGAGGACGGCATAAAAGCTGCAGATCTTGAAGCTGAATTTGCCGAAATGAATGGGTGGCAAGCCGAAGCAGAAGCCGCGGAGCTTTTAATGGGATTGGGCATCCCTAAGGAGTATCATGAAAAGAAAATGAAAGAACTTGAGGGAAGCGAAAAGGTTCGGGTTCTCTTAGCTCAGGCTCTTTTTGGTCATCCCCAGATTCTCCTCTTGGACGAGCCTACCAATCATCTGGATCTGCGGTCCATTAACTGGCTGGAGAATTTTCTCTATAATTTTGAGAGTACTGTTCTGGTTGTCTCCCATGATCGTCACTTCCTGAATAAAGTATGTACCCATATCGTGGATATCGACTTTGGCAAGGTTCAGCTTTATGTGGGGAACTACGACTTCTGGTATGAATCCAGCCAGCTTGCCCTGAAACTCATGCGGGATGCCAATAAGAAAAAAGAAGAGAAGATCGCTGAGCTGCAAAGCTTTATCCAACGCTTTAGCTCCAACGCCTCTAAAGCCAAGCAAGCCACCTCCCGAAAAAAACAGCTTGAAAAATTGACCCTTGAGGATATTCGGCCCTCTTCCCGCAAATACCCCTATATCGCCTTTACCCCTGACCGCGAAGCAGGGAACAATTTGTTAACTGTACAAAATCTCACCAAAACCATTGACGGGGAAAAAGTCCTCGACAACATTTCCTTTATTGTTGATAGAGGTGATAAGATTGCCCTTGTGGGCCCTAACGGCCTAGCTAAAACCACCCTGTTTAAAATTCTTATGGGAGAACTGGAGGCAGACAGCGGTGAATACAGTTGGGGGGTTACCACATCCCAAACCTATCTTCCGAAAGATAATTCCAGCTATTTCGATACCGACCTTCCTCTTGTGGATTGGTTGAGACAATTCTCTAAGGACCCCGATGAATCCTTTGTCCGCGGCTTTCTTGGCAGAATGCTTTTCTCGGGTGAAGAATCGTTAAAAGCGGCTAACGTCCTGTCCGGAGGGGAAAAAGTCCGCTGTATGCTATCGCGTATGATGCTCAGTGGGGCCAATGTATTATTGCTTGACGAACCCACCAACCACTTGGATCTTGAATCTATCACCGCGCTGAATAACGGGTTAATGAATTTTGATGGAACAATTCTTTTTGTCTCCCAGGATCATCAATTTGTTCAGACCATTGCCAACCGGATTATCGAAATAACTCCCAAGGGCCTTATCGACCGGAGAATGGAATATGATGAATACCTTGAGAATGAACATGTTAAGGTACTTTTAGAGAACATGTATAGTTAGCCGAACTAAAACAGTCACTCCTTAAACTAGGATTGGCTGTTTTTTGCCAAAAGCCTCGCAACATAATGTGAAAATTGGTATTATATAATTATATCTTAATATGATGGAATAACTGGGAACCTAAATTATTTAGTTTGTATTTCGAAGGGGGAAATCCTTTGAGAATTAACAAGGACAGTTTAACCTTTCGTTTTATGTCGGGTACAATTCTTGTCATCGTCATGGTTATGGGTATAAAAATCATCTGGGACTACCAAACCCAACAACGAGTGGCTTTAGAGGAAATGAAAGAGATCGCTGAGGTCATAACAAAACAGCAGATCGCTACTTGGAATTTTATGTCGATCAACCAAGATAATATAAATTATGATTCCGAAGGCAACTTTGAATTCAAACATATGAATTGCTCTACTGTAGCTATGGGAATCGGAGTCTTCTTTGCCGAGATGACAGATTATACAATCAAGCCAACCAACTTAGATTACCGCAGCATTTTGAATGCACCGGATGAATTTGAAAAAAAAGGCCTAGAGATACTTAAAGCAATTCCTGGGCTAGAGGAATATTATGCAATTGACACTATAGGCGGCAAAAAGGTCTTCCGCTATTTGGCTTCTTTGCGAATCGAAGAATCGTGTCTAACTTGTCATGGAGAACCGAAAGGTGAAATTGATGTCACCGATTATGCCAAAGAAGGTTATAAATTAGGGGATTTTGGCGGTGCCATAAGCCTTGTTATGCCTATGGATATTTTTATTCAAAATACCAAAAGTAATCTTCTAGGAAATATATTTTTCTTTCTTTTATTGGTTGCTTTGTGCATCGGAGCGATATATTTCCTGGTCAGAAAGCTTGTCACCACTCCTTTAAGAGAATTGGCAAAAACAGTACGCCTAGTGGGAAGTGGGAACCTCGAAGTAGACCTGACTCATATTCTCGCGGAAGGAGAAATAAAACAGCTGGCCTTTCATTTTCAGCAAATGACTAACCAGCTGCGGGATCTATATATTAACCTAGAGTCAAAAGTAGAAGACAGAACTACAGAGCTGGAAAAAGCAAACTTAATTCTAAAGGAACATAAACGCGAACTGGAAGAAGCCAATATCAAATTAAAAGAAGTCAATAATTATAAATCTGAGTTCCTGGCGATCATGAGTCACGAACTACGAACTCCCTTGACTTCAGTGATAGCATTTACCGAGCTTCTTCTGGCGGAGAATTCGATTAGCGAAGGGGGTACGGAAAGACGATATCTTGAAGAAATCCGGGCTAATAGCGAAATTCTATTAAAGATGATCAATAACATTTTGGATTTAGCCAAAATTGAAGCGGGTAAAGGGGAAATAATGTTGGTTACTATGGATATGGCCGACGTCTTTGCATCTGTGGAAGGCGTAATTTTACCCTTGGCTAAGAACAAAGGAATTGATCTTATCATAGATGTTTCAAAGGATGTGCCTTTAATTAAAGCCGATCCGGAAAAAGTACGCCGAATCGTTGAAAATCTTACCGGCAACGCGATTAAATTTACCGATGAAGGCGGTAAAGTTACTATTAGTGTGAACTATGATGAAAACCAAAAAGAAGTTGTGATTACAATTTCCGACACCGGAATCGGCATAAAAAAGGAGGACATAAAACATATCTTTGAAAGATTTACCCAGGCGGATAGTTCTACCTCCAGGAAATACGGAGGAACGGGGTTAGGGTTGGCCTTAGCAAAGGAATTAGTAGAGCTTCATAATGGCCGGATCGCTGTAAAAAGCGAACCAAATGTAGGTAGTACTTTTACAGTTAGCATACCGGCAAGAGATATTTAGGAAGGAGGTATCTAATGTCCGAAACGATTAAAGTCATGCTGGTTGACGATGAAGTAAGCATTAAAAAAGTAGTCGAAGAAATTATTATTAAAAATGGCTATGCCTTTTGTTATGCGGCTAATGGCGAAAAAGCCCTAACAATGTTTAAAGAAGAGAAACCTTCATTGATCATTCTCGATGTGATGCTTCCGGAGATCGACGGCTTCGAACTTTGCCGAATTATCCGCCAAGATAGTTCCGTACCCATTATAATGCTTTCCGCGAAGGGGGATATCGTCGATAAAAGCGTAGGGTTTAATATGGGGGCAGATGATTATGTTGCCAAACCCTTTAGTCCGGTGGAACTTTCCCTAAGAATCAAGGCCTTGCTAAGAAGGGCGATAAACTTTGCTAACACTAACCACACGGAACTTAAACAACCCGATGATCAGGATAGCATTCGGGTTGACAATCTGGAAATAAACGGTAAGCTCTATGAGGTTAAAGTGCAAGGACAAACCGTAGAGTTGACCCCAAAAGAATTTGAGCTTCTTTACTACATGGCAAATCATCCTGGTCAGGTATTTACGCGTGAACATCTTTACAATAAACTCTGGGGTGAACAATACATTGGCGATTTAGGAACAATCACAGTCTTTATGAGGAAAATCAGAGAAAAAATCGAGGAGAATCCGGCTAGACCCAAGCACATTATCACTGTCTGGGGTGTTGGTTATAAATTTAGTAATTAAAGAAAGCCCGGCTTCAATGTGAAGCTGGGCTTTTGGGATTAAAATAAGGAGTAAATTTTTAATTTAGGCCAATATTCGTAGCAACAATGGCGGCATAGAATACATACCTTCCAATAACTTCACCCACGACTAAGCAAGCACAAGCGAGGTAAATAAGCCCTGCCCCGGCTGTTGTCTCCGTTACTTGCGCTTTTGCAGCGGAAGGCCAAAGGAGGATCCCCGCCCCACCCAGAATAAGCAGCCATTTCAAACCAATTACCGTACCCATACTGCTTAAAATTGCTGCGCTGGCCTGAGCTGCCATTCCTTCGCTACTCAAACCAAAGGCATGAGATATAGAAGCAATCACTTGGATAACTACGGCAGCTAAAACAATTGCCCCGTAGATTTTTTTATCACCACTTGGCAATTCTTTGAGACTGGTAGCGATAAAAAGCAAAGCGCCTACAGCAATAGTGGTTGCGTAAAAGTCAACAAAGGTGTTAGCTCCCTGCCAAACCGGAACAACCGTGGATGTATAAAGTTTTGCCATGGAAAATACGGCAAATAATCCAACAATACTTCCGGCCCATCTTAAAGCCAGATTAAGACTTTGGCCGGCGGCAGGCCTAAAATATTGGATAAGCGCATACAAAAGAGCAATCCCGGCGAAGATTCCGCATAGTAGTGCCTCATTGCTTAACCAGGAGCTGCCTAAATGAGAGAGTGAATTTAAGAAGGCCATAGGCCTACCCAGGTGGGATAAAGAGGCCAATAGACCGATAACACTTAAACCTGCGGCAACCAGGGAAGCTATCTTGAACTGTTTATCTTTATAAAGCTGGTTGCCAATTGTAATAAAGAGCATCATCCCAATCGCAGCTTGCATACAAAAGGAAAAAAACAATAAACTTGTTTCGCCCATCTTTTAGACCTCCTTTTCCCTGAAGCCTTGCTGCTTAGCAATAGTTTTTGCTTTAATAAGCAAGGAAGGTTTGGTGACAGAAGACATGGGTAAGAAGGGCAAATCGCTAACACAATCTCCATGTTTAGCTTTTAATTCAGCTAGTTCTCCCCACTCAATCGCCCGCATTGGGCAGGCATCTACACAAACAGGATTTTCCCCTTTTTCGATTAAATCCTTACACATGTTGCATTTACTCGTCCGGCCTACTTCTTCAATAAATTGGGGGACCCCATAGGGACAGTTCCAGGTACAAAAACGGCAACCTATGCATTTATCTTGATCGTGATCGACAATGCCATTGTCTAATTTATGCAGAGCTTTAGTAGGACAGCCTTCCACACATTTGGGGGTTTCGCAGTGGTTGCAGGTACCCGAGTAATGAAAGACCCCAGGCTTAGGGTAAGAACCTGTTTCGAAAGCCTTTACTCTTCTAAATATTGTACCAACTTTTAAATCGTTTTTGTCCTTGCAAGCCATCTGGCAGGTTCGACAACCTATACAAGAGGTCATATCAAAGAAGAATCCGTATTGACCCATTATTATTCACGCTCCTTTCTCAGAAAATAATTCTTTGCGGTTTTTGAATATCTGCAATAAGTTTCGCACCTGAATATTTCTCCATATTGCAAATACAGCTATTCCAACCCGAGACGCCTTGGCCGGTTGAAATTGGGCCACAAAGAATGTTATCTGCCCCTCCGGTATCGATACCCGTCTTTTCGTCCATATCAACCCAGGAACCGTGGGGAAGACCAATAACACCGGGCATAAACCGATCGGTGACACAGGCATTACGTAAAGTTTTACCATGCTGACTTGTTAACAAGACCGTGTCACCATCTACGATACCCTGATCCTTCGCATCCTGAGTATTGATATAGACGGGATTAGGCCAGGTTTCCCTTAACCACTGCACATTATCAAAAACCGTATGGGAACGACGCAAATAGTGGGGGTTAATGACTTGGAATGGATAGTCGCCCTTTACTTTGTTCTTCCAATCCTTAAATGTTGCTTCATAACCCTCAACCGGCGGAATATGAGTTGGGATAGGTTTTATTTTGCTATAGCCCATATTGTTAATGGTATCGGCCAAGCCTAGAGAATAGATTTCAAATTTACCACTGGTGGAAGGACGTGGATTAGCAACCGGATCATCGCAAAAATCCTTATAGGCAATGGAGCCGTAGTTGTCGCCCGGTTTTCTCTCAACTTGATATATGCCTTTTTCTTGGAATTCCTTGAGATTGATCTGACCTTGCTGTGGTTTGCCTTTGACTCCCCACTGTTCAATATCGGCTTCCGTGATGGTGACTAAGGGGACTTTTGTTTTACCATCAGGTAAAATAACGGTAGATCCTGCGATTTGATTGAAGAATTGCTGCTTGGCGTCGATCGGGAATGCTTTAGTGACGTCGACATCAAGACGTTTTCCGAGTTCCCGGGCAATCCATTCATCACTTTGACATTGATACATGGGTTCAGTGATTTGGGAATACATGATTATCATTTCGCGATTGCCGGTTAAGAACCCCCCTATCTTTTCCCATTCCGTGGTCACAGGAAGCACAAAATCAGAATACTTAGCATTAGTGGTCAAAAATTGTCCATGACTAACTACTAAATCAACTTTACGGTGTGCTTCTATCCCCTTGGTCATACCGTCGGCAGATTGGAGTCGGGCGCTGCTATCATGATAGATAAGGTGGATGTCGATATCTCTCATTTCACCTTTTAGGAATTTCTTGTGACCGGTGAAATTGTATTTGCCATCCACGATTCCACGCCACATTTCGGTATGGTTCATACTGTCATCAATGGGATTGTCTATAGATGGTAAACCATTTTTACCAGGAGATACTAAGGAACCACCACCATTAGCGGCACCGCTATGGCAACTGATTCCACACATATGTCCTGACTTGCCCATATGACCCGTCATAGCTCCGAGGATCATAGCCATCTGAGGTAAATTATCTGTGTTTTGGGTCCTTCCAGCTGACCAGGCATGGAGGATAGCTACTTTATTGTTTTTATTCATAGCACTAGCAAGATAACGGATTCTATCAGGAGCTACTCCACAGATCTCAGAAGCCCATTCAGCACTTTTAGGGACGCCGTCATAAGTCCCAAGAACATAGTCTTTGAAATTGTCCTTAGGGTCGGTACCTTCAGGCATGGTGCTAGAATCAAAGCCAATAGTGAAATTTTTGAGGAACTCCCAGTCAATGAGAGAGTTTTTGACAGGGTCATCTTCAACGATTAAAGTATGCGCAATTCCAAGCATGAGAGCTGTATCTGTGGCTGGTCGAGTGGGTATCCAATCGGCTTCAAGCAGAGCGTAGGAGTCATTATAGAAGGGATCAATAGCTATAAAATTAGCTCCTGATTTTTTTACTTGAAGAAAATGGTACAGAGGATTACCTGCTGAACTCCATGCTGGATTCATGTTGAACATAATAACAGTGTCGCAATTGCGCATATCCAGTCTGTCATTGATACCGTCATCAGTAGATGAGCTAAAACCGATGGGGCCCGGTGTATAGGTCCAAGAACCTAGAGATGTTGTCCCCCAATTCGCCACATAGCCTCCGTATAAAGCTAAAACCTTAGAGGCTGGACCACCATCTGCAAAAAATGCACGATTGCCATGTTCTGCTTTAATTCTTTTTAATTCTCCGGCAATAGAATCTAAGGCTTCTTCCCAAGAGATTTTGACCCATTCATCCCGACCACGGAGCTCTCTCTTGCCACCCCCAGGTGCCCAATTTTTTCTGCGCATGGGGTATTTCAAACGATCTGCTCCAAAGACCTGATTCCTCTGAGCACGTCCTCTGACGCAACCTCTTTGTTGTGGAAAATCAGGGCTATCCGGATGGGTATCGTCGGTTTTCTGACGTACAACAACACCATCCACTACCAGAGCTTTGTTTAGGCAGCGCCCCCCACAGTTATGCCAGCAAGCAGCTGTAATCCATTTCCCCTCTTGTTTAGCAGCTTGATCCGCAGTAGCTTGTGTTAAGCTGCTGCCACATCCACCAAGTGTTAAACTTGCTGCTGCAGCCGTACTAGCCTTGATGAAGGCCCGACGGCTAATTTCTGAATTAACAATTTTGTCGATAAAATTAGCCATTTCCTTTTACCTCCCTCGACTATGAGTAAGTGAACACTATCTCAATTTAAAATGCACGCCTCCCTTCCTGTTTAAAAATCTTTGCTGAAAGCTTATTATCAATTTTACCATAGAGTTATTAATACATAATTTTAATTTGGCATTAAATATTAATAGAATATTATTAATTTATTACCATTCTATTATTGAGCAAAAAATATCTCCCTAGCAGACCAAGAAAGGTCTGTAGAAAGGTATTTTACTGTATATCGACATTATTCTATTGTATTTGTTAAAATCTTTTTTATTTCCCATTATTCCTTGAAGTTTGCCATCTTATCAGGTAATATATTGTTAAATATATTACATATTTATAAATGAGGGCGAGGGTTCCGCATGGCAATGCTATTTCTGTCTGTGCGGGGCTTTTAATTTGGAAGCTATGTTTCCTTTAATGATGTTAAAGAGGTGGACAATATTGTCAAAAGATCTAATCAACTTGAATAACGTGTCAATTAAATTTGATGATATTTTTACCCAATACTACCCTGGTATCTATAAGTTTATTAAGTGGACAATTCAAGACGAAGACAGTGCCCAAGACCTGGCACAGGAAACATTTTTACGTGCTTTTGTTAACATCGGAGCAAGGCCCGACCATAACATTTCTGCCTGGCTGTATACCATTGCCAGGAATCTCTGCAATGATTTTTGGCGCAAAAACAAGCGTGTCAGTACTTATGAATTACTTGATGATACTCTGGAATGCAATGCCATTACTTCTAAGCCCTTAACGGCAATTGAAGATGCAGAAAGGTCTAAACAAATATCTAAGGTCTTAAATCTATTGAAAAGTGAGCATCGAACCGCTCTTATCCTTCGTGAAATTGAAGAATTGTCATACGAGGATGCTGCCAAAGTAATGGGGGTTAGTGTTTCGGCTTATACTTCGTTATTAAATCGGGCCAGGAATAGGTTTATTAAGCTTATCCTAACCCCTTGCCTGAAAATAGATAAGGATTTCTTTTCTTCTAAAGAATACACCGTTCTATATCGCTGGTTTGGCATCGATGCTTGGCCGGAGAACCCTGAGCTGGAAATTATGTATAAAGCAAAAATATACTTTGATAACTCTGCTAGACTATTCGAAGAAATGAGAGATGTAACTTACCCCTCCCATTTAGACCAACTCATTCTAAACAAAGCAATAAATAAAGAACCTAAGCAAATTGGTGACTTCGGCTCCGGAACCGGGCAATTTACCGTAAAAGCTTCTTCCTCTTTAACACCGGAAAGGGTTTACGCTTTTGATATCTCGCCAAATATGGTGGACATCTCCAAGCAGCGCTTTAATCGTGAAGGTTTTCCTCAAATAGATTGTCTGCCTGCCGATTTAAACTCCATTCCTCTCAAGGCTGAAACCTTGGATATCGGGTATTGCCTGATAGTCCTTCATCACCTCTATGACCCCGGTAAAGCTATCAAAGAAATGGCCAGAACCCTTAAGCCCGGCGGTCAGCTAATTATTGGGGATTTTGGCTCTCATAATTACAACCTTTTTACTAAAGACAACAGTGATCTATGGTCGGGCTTTAGTCCGGGCCAGCTGGCCAAATGGCTAAAAGAAGCCGGATTAGAAAACCTCGATGTAAAAGAAGAAAAGGACTGCTTTTTTAAGTCAACAACAAAAGAAGGAGAATCGATTAAAATTCCCCTTCTTGTCGGCAGTGCTATTAAAAAGCTTAATTAATGGCTTGTTCCTTATTATATTGTTCAATAGCTTCCAGTACTGCTTTTCTGACTCCTTTTATAATACCTAAGGAGGTCATGCTTGAGCCGGTTATCCCATCAACATCTAAAGTTTGTTGCTTGAGGATTGCTTCCGGAATTACAAGCATGGCCTCTTTGTAATATTTTGAATCCACCTCAAAATGCCGGAGGATCTTGATCTTTTTGACGGAATTACCCTCAATCGTAACCTCCAATTTAAGCCCGGGACTGTAGCCGGTAGTTTCAGTAATATAGGTTCCATCAGCAAGGTTTAACCCCTTAAAAGAAAAGTAATAGGGCAACTCCTTTTCATCAAAAGCAGAGCTTGTACTACTGGTCGTGTCCTTCCCGTTAAGCTGCTGATTTCCCTCCTCCGGACCCTGAGCTCCAGATACTATAGTTTCGTCTACCACTGCTTCATAGGTAACATCACTATTCATTTCGGAGATTATGCGGAAAATATTGATACCGCCTTCATCAACGATATGCCACACAAGAGTTACGACAAAAATTATCGTTAAGGTCTGATGGAGGAGTATCCATTTTCTTTTTATGAAGTTTTTGCCAACCCAACTGATACCAAAGACAATTGTCACCAGCCAATTTATAGTACCGATATTCACACTTAGCACTGAAGCCGAGGAATGTGCGCCATGAACTAAACCTATTATTATAAGGACAAAGCCTAAGGCTATATGAGGTGCCTTTAGAGCTCTATTAATTTCCACAAGCCGGAGACGCTTTTCTCCAGGTACCTTGTGGGTTAATTTTCGGAATAAGTATTTTGAGGTCAAAAAAATTCCAATGAGAACCGCCAGCCAGCCGAATACGTAGTCTAGAATAAAACCTAACATAATCTATACTCCTGATAATCAATTTAAGTTTGCTCATAGTGGTGAAAATTAATAATAACCAACAACCAGGAAAGTCTTTTACTTCAAAGTTGTTGGTTATTATTTTTAGTAATTATCTATTTACTTTTAAGTCTAGAACCAGGGATATTGTCCCATTACTGAGGAATAAAAGAGAATTCGTCCCGATAACTCGCCGAGAACCACACCAACTAAAGTTAATGCCGCCAGGGTGCTGCTGGATTTTTGATTAACAATGAACAGTCCGGCAAATACCATCGGAAGCAAGATGCCGATAACTAAACGCACAATAAAGAAGGATGAAGCAAAGGTTGCTGCAACTGCGGCGGATTGTTCAGCCGATGCACCATAAGTCTGAGCAAAGGAACCCAGTACTAAACCCACAAGTACTACAGATATCGCAACGAAGATGCCCAGGGTTTTTCTTACTTTCTGACCGGCTTCCCCTTCGGTCTTGCTGAGAAGGAAAGCTACCGATACAGAACCTAAGAGAAGAGCGGTAAGAACAAAGGCTGCCGTGGTTTGCCAGGAATTCCAAGCCAATCTGGCCGGTAAGGTATAGACTTTACTGGAAATCACAATTGCTATTAACCCTACCACACTAAGAGCAAGGCCCACTAATTTTTTTGAAGCATTGGCCGGTGCTTTCCACCACATATAGCTATAGATCAGAGCCAAAACTCCCACAATAATAAAAGCCAATATCTCCATACTCAACTTTGCCGTGCCA
>NZ_CEVWNY010000089.1:0-12369 GCF_982384815.1 Desulfitobacterium sp.
ATGTACACCTGGAAAATCTTAAAGTAATGCCCCAATCCCATGAAACCATCGACCGCTGTACGAACTGCGGATTCTGTCAGGATATTTGCCCTTCCAAGCATTTGACTACTACCCCAAGGATGCGGATTATTCTCCAGCGAGAGATTTCCTATTTAAAACGGTCGGGGAAAGATCCACAGCGGTTAATGCGCTTGCTAAAGGATTATGACTATGCCGGCAACGCTACTTGCGCTACCGATGGGCTTTGTGCAACTTCTTGTCCACTCAATATCAATACCGGGGACAACACAAAATATTTACGTTCACGGGCCATTACCCCGGCCACTCGCACTTTAGCTAAAGCCTTGGCTAAGAATATGAATGGAGTAACCGGGATTATGCGGGTAGGCTTAGGTGCCGTAGATGGAGTCCATGGGTTCTTAGGGTCACGGATTATGGGCGGTTTAGCTAAATCAGCTCATAACGTTTCCAAAGCCAATATTCCTCTCTGGAATTCGTGGATGCCCGGCAAAGGAAACAGTAAGATTAGGACTTTGCCACCGGTACGATCGGCTCAAACGGGCGAAACCATGAAGGTGGTGTATTTCCCTAGTTGTATCAGCCGTTCAATGGGTCCGGCACGCTTGGATAGGGATCAACGGCCGCTTAATGAGGTAATGTGCTCGGTCCTGGCAAAAGCCGGTTATGAGGTGATTATTCCACCGGGTCTGGATAAACTTTGTTGTGGGATGCCTTGGGAAAGCAAAGGGTTCTTTGATATAGCCGATGAAAAAAGTGCGGAGTTAGAAAAAGTTTTGCTTAAGGCCAGTGAAAACGGCAAATACCCCATCGTCTGTGATACCAGTCCCTGTCTCTTCCGGATGCGCAGAGCCTTCAAATCCGGAATTGAACTTCATGAATCCGTGGAATTTACCAATGACTTCTTACTCCATCGTTTGAAAATCAAGCAAGTTCCTGAAACAATCGCGGTTCATGTTACCTGTAGCTCCGTCAAAATGCGTTTGAGCGAAAAATTCAAAGCGGTTGCTGAGGCTTGTGCGGAAAAAGTCATCTTCCCCGATGATGTACATTGTTGTGGCTTTGCCGGCGATAAGGGATTCACCTATCCTGAGTTGAATAATTCAGCGTTAGCCGGATTGAATCGCGCTATCCCCGATAATTGTGCCGGTGGATATTCCAACAGCCGAACCTGCGAAATCGGTTTATCCGTGCATAGCGGTATGAGTTATCAATCTTTGATGTATCTGGTCGATCGCTGTTCAAGCCCGTTGACCTAAAGCAAAAAGGAACCCCGTAAATCAAGAAATTGATCTACGGGGTTTTATTTTCTTTGCAGTTTTCTAAGGCTCTGACAAGTTGATCGGCACATGAGGTGGTTTTAAAACCGCAGCGGATGCCCCTCAAACGCTTGGTGACTTCATCCACAGGCATTCCCTCTACAAGCGCCGCTACGGCCTGCAGATTGCCGGGGCAGCCACCGATAAATTCGACATTATGGACTTTGTTGTCTAATATTTCAAAGCGGATATTGCTGGCACAGACACCGTTAGTTTTGTAAGTGTTCATTAAAAAGCTCCTCCTAAGTCCTAAGAATTTGAATTTAGCTTATTAATATTAATGATTTGCGACGCAATTTATATTATAATAAAATAATTGGAATTTGAACAGGAACATTTATAAACGACCATATAGACTGGAAGCGTATACCGATATAGATTGGAAGTGTTACAATGAAAAAAGAGTTTGTTCGCCCCATGATCATCCTTGTTCTTGTCCAATTTTTAGTCATGGTAGGATTCGGAATTGTTATTCCTATCCTTCCTTTTTTGATTAAGGACTTAGGTGGTGGTGCTTTTTCACTGGGGTTATTCATGTCGGCCTATTCCATAATGCAGTTTTTCTTCGCCCCTTTTTGGGGGCGCTTGTCTGACCGTATAGGACGACGCCCGGTACTCTTGATTGGTTTAAGTGGTTATGGGATTACTTTTTTTCTCTTTGGTATTGCCGGAAATCTGCCGCTTCTCATAGCTTTTCGGGCTTTATCCGGGATGGTATCTTCCGCAACTCTTCCTACGGCTATGGCCTATATGGCAGACATTACCGAAGGTGCGGACCGATCAAAGAGTATGGGCATGATCGGGGCTGCTATGGGGCTGGGGATGGTTTTCGGGCCGGCCTTAGGCGGTTGGCTTGGTGATTTTAGTTTTACCTTACCTTTTTATGTGGCAGGTTCCTTGGCTTTATTGGTTCTGCCTTTTGCTTGGAAGTTATTGCCGGAGACCCTGAAAGAGCCTAATAAGGGACAGAAAAAAGCTGTACGCTTAAGCTTTGCAGTTGTTCGGGATCCCTTGCTCCCTTTCCTTTTACTGAATTTTATTCTAAGCTTTACCATGGCTTTGTTTGAGACTACCTTTACTTTATTCGCCGCGGCTCGTGTCGGCTTTGGCCCCAAGGAAATGGGTATCGTGTTTATGATCATCGGCATTGCCGGTGTAATCGTCCAGGGGATGCTAATCGGTAAGCTGGTTAAGGGGTTTGGAGATGCCAAAATTGCCAAATCCGGTGCTGTACTCTGTGTCATCGCTTTTGTTTGGCTGCTATGGGCACCCAACGCGGTCCTCTTGGTATTGGGGACGATAATTTTTATGGTCGGGAATTCGTTAATGACACCTACCAGCTCCAGCTTGGTATCAAAACGCAGCGAAGGGGAACAAGGAGCCTCACTGGGGGTTTTTCAATCCTTTGGCAGCTTAGGCCGGATTTTCGGACCTTTAGTTGGGGGAGGAATCTATGAGATTTCTATGGGTACACCCTATATCCTGGGGGCGGTTGCGTTAACTCTGATGCTCTTGGTCTATGGTGGGAAAATTCAAGACAAAAAAGAAAAGGCGGTAAGCTAAGAAACATGATCTGTTTGGCCGGTCAGGCAAATAGTTTCGAAAACATATTAAGGGAAGTCATTAGACTTCCCTTAAGGTGCTTTTTGATAAGGCATTTTAGTTATTATAATGGGGGTAGCTAAATCTACGTTGGGAAGATACCGAGGACCACCTTGGTTGGAAGAAGAGTGAAGGTTTTTACCCTCTGAAGGAAATGGTTCATATACAGAATCCTTAATAATTACCTTCCGTTTTGGTAGTTCGTTTTCTATAGATAATGTGCTTTCGCGCTTTTTTATTGCCAATGACTCTTCGGAATTGCCGCAGCCAATTAAAGTCAAACTTAGAGAAAGGGCTAAAAATGATATAATAAAACTCTTCATTTCCTAAATCCCTCCTTATTAACATATTTTATCATAAAAAACCTGCTTCAACCATAATTGTGCATCGGTAGATCTCTAAAAGTTCAGGCGGCGGCCTGAGCTTTTTTGGTGCTAAAAAATGGGTGATGAACATAAGGTTTATTGACAAGCTCAGTGGTCGCGAATTGGTTTATTGAAGCGGGGTGGGGCGTTGGGGAGTATGTAAGGGAAGAAGTATATCCCGTCATCCAGGGGCAAGATTTATACTTAGCCAAAGGAACTATCGTCTCGGTAAATTCTGTGCCTTTTAACAAACTAAAACTTAGCTTGCGGGAATTTGAAAATTACTTTAGCAATAGACGATGTGAAAACTGTGATATAATTGGAACTTATCGTCCCTATCATTTCACTCAAGAGGATTTTGGCTTATATATTTATGCCGAGATGTTTGGTATGTACCTTTTGAGTATCCTTTACCAGACTACCTTGAGCTTTCGGGAGGCCCATACCTTAGCTTTAGATTCCGTATTAACCCACGGCTCTTTTCATTATTTAGTTGAACGCTATAGCATCTTACTCGGCGCTGAAGAGGAAAAAGAAGATCTTTATCCTCGTTACAAGAAAAAAATATATAGTCAGACTTGGGGTACAAAGGAATGTATCGAAGAAACCCTGGCAAATGCCTATGTGTTTGAGGCTTATCCCGGTTGGAATAATGGACAGCAAGACTTTATAAGGTATTTTTTCGCCCGCCAAGGGGCTGGTTACAGCGAAGCCCAGGATTTAAGCCCGGTGGCGTATCACAGTCTTTCAGCTGAACTTGAGAGAACAATAAGGGCTCAAGAGAGGGTGGAAAGCGATAAAGGTAAAGAGCTTCCAACCCTAAAGGAGTTTATTATAAAAAATACTCCTTTTCGGTTTATCGGCCTTCCTCTATATTTGGTAAACGACTGCCAAAAACTTGAGGACTTTATCCGGATTATTGAGCTTTTATTTCCTAGAATCTAAAACCAATAGGCAAAGCAAACTTTCGCCGCAAAGACTAGTTCCATAAAAATAACCCCTGCCCAAAAGTGGAGAGCCTATTTGCCACTTGGGGACAGGGGTTTTTGAAAGTATAAGTTTTATTAGTCTTGGGCGTAACGCTCGATAATCTTCAGAATTACCTCCACGGATTTTTCCATAGCAAAAGTAGGGATGAATTCGTAGCGGCCATGATAATTATGTCCGCCGGTGAAAAGGTTTGGGGTGGGTAAGCCCATGAAGGAAAGACGTGCACCGTCGGTACCGCCGCGGATCGGCTTGATTAGAGGCTTTACTCCCACGGTTTCCATAGCGGTCCGGGCTGTATTCACAATATGCATGACAGGGATGATCTTTTCCTTCATATTTTGATACTGATCGGTGATTTCTACGGAAAAGGTGTTGGCACCATATTTTTTGTTTAACGCTTGGATGAGGTTCTCCATGGTCTTCTTGCGCTTAGCAAAAGCAGCCTGATCAAAATCCCGGATAATATAGTAAAGGGTGGTCTCTTCCACATCGCCTTTAATATCATTGAGATGGTAAAAGCCCTCATAACCCTCTGTGGTAGCCGGTGTCTCCTGGGCCGGCAGGTTGGCGATATATTCGTTAGCCAAAAGGATAGAGTTAATCATCTTATTTTTAGCATTGCCTGGGTGAACATTTCTTCCTTTGACTTTGACGATGGCTTTGGCGGCATTAAAATTTTCGAATTCTAATTCGCCAATTGGCCCACCATCCAACGTATAGGCAAAATCAGCGCCAAAGCCTGCCACATCAAAAAGATCAGCCCCCCGGCCGATTTCTTCATCGGGAGTAAAGGCGACACAAATTTTCCCGTGTTGGATTTCCGGATGGGAGCTTAAGATTGCCAGGGCAGTCATGATTTCGGCAATGCCGGCCTTATCGTCTGCCCCCAAAAGGGTGGTTCCGTCGGTAGTGATTAAGGTCTTGCCTATGTAATCCAACAATTCGGGGAACTCCTGGGGAGAAAGGATCAGGTTTTGATCCTGATTAAGAAGTATATCCTTGCCGTCATAGTTCTCAATAATTTTGGGCTTGACGTTTTCTCCGGAAAAATCCGGGCTGGTATCCATATGAGCAATAAAACCAATGGCGGGGAGGGGCTTGGCAGAATTGGCGGGTAAGGTACCATAAACATAGCCCCGGTCAATTCTTATCTCCTTTAACCCCAACTCCTTTAATTCAGTTGCGAGGAGATTGGCCAAGTTAAGTTGTTTACCGGTACTGGGCGTAGTTTGGGATTCTTCATTGGATTGGGTGTCCACCTGAACATACTTTAGAAAACGATCGATGACTTGCGACATAGATTAGACCTCCTGGTTTTTTTCTATAATGATGATAATATGGGAGGGTGCTATATATGGGAGGGTACAGACAATACGGGTTTATGTATTACTGATTGGATCCTACTACAAATATATGATATTTCAGGGTCTTAGGCAAATGAGCTGGGGTCTTGTGTAACAAAAACTGCTCCCGGTTAATTCCGGGAGCAGTTTTGCGGTGATCAATCTAAAGAACCAAAGTGGTGGTATCTTACTTATTTATTTTCGAAAATTGTTCCGACCTTGAATTTGGAACCCTTGAAGGCGAACTTAGTGAGGAGATAGTAGGATATTCCGGCAACTACTAAACCGATAATCCAAGCTAGATCCACGAGGGTAAAGGCAGCTGCCGCTCCAAGGAGCATGGCGATGATGGCGGCGGGGTTATATCCGGCATAAAGACCATTAGGTTTGTACAGTTCGGCCACATCGACCTTTTGTCTTCTCAAGATATAGTATTCTACTAGGATAATGGAAACGACAGGTCCTAAGAAGGCAGAGTAAATTAGAACGAATAGGGCCAAACCGTGGGAGGAAGAATCTTGGACAAGTACCCAGGGGAAGGAGCACAGTCCGAGGAGACCGGTGATAACAACAGCTGGTTTGTATTTGATTTTAGTGAGCAATTGAATGACATAGGTCGGTGCTACGATGTTAGCAACCATATTAACGGCGATAGCACCCATAACGATAAAGGCGGAGACAAAGACGGTGATGGCATCATTATTGAAAACAATGGCTAAAGCTTTAACCGGGTTGGAGTTGCCGGTAGCAGATGCAAGCATGGCACCGATGACAATAACTGCACCGTAGGCGATGACAATCGGGGAGAAGTAGAGTAAGCCGCGTTTGGCGTTGCTAAATCCGGGCTTAAGTTCACGAGAGTAGTCGGCGGCACTGAGGAAGATGGCTGCATAGTTGCCCATCAAGACCATGATGAAAGCCCAGAATTCTAAACCCCAAGTTCCCGATGAATGAACCCATTTTTCAGCAATAATACCGCTATAATTTGTAATAAGGAGCCAAAATACATAGACAAAGGCGACCATGAGCACAGTGGAGATAAGAGTCTCTACCCATTTGATGGCATGGAAACCATACATGGAAAGGACAATCTGCACAGCCTGAAGGGCTACGAAACAGATGGGAATGCTATCAAAGGCGCCGCCGGTGAAAATTTTGATAATTTCGTTTAGGGCGGTTGCTCCAACCCAGCTTTGGAATCCGTACCAGACAATCGCCGGGATACCACGTAAGAGGGAGGAGATTACAGAACCTTTTTCACCAAAGGACATCCGTAATTGTATAACATAGGGGATACCTGTTTTATAACCTAGTCTGTCATTGAGAGTAAAAATTAGCGAAATAATGCCAATAGCGATGAGGGCGGCAGCAAAGGTTTGGTAGATATTTAAGGTAGCCACACCGGCAATAATCATACTGCCGCCGAGGGTCATATTACCTAGGTTAACTCCGTCCCCAATCCACATAAACATGTAGGGGATGGGGCCCATAGTACGGTCTGCTGCTTTTTTGGGATAGAGGGTTTCCTCAACACCCGGAGCATGCTCAATATGCACATCTTCAACGTGTAGTGACATGTTCCTTCACTCCTTTTCGTCTTTCGTGATCAACCTATTGGTTTGGTCTTAAAAGCTTTCCGATCGGCTTGGAGACGACTTTTCCATCTTTAAAGATGGTTGTTCCTCTGAGAATAGTCTGAGTTACATTGCCGCGGAAACGGTCTCCTACATAAGGACTGACTTTATGCTTGTAGAATAAATCTTCTGCTCTTAGGGTGAAGTCTTGATCTAAGTCTATAAGAGCAAAGTCTGCATCATAGCCTACTTCGATTTTGCCTTTACCTTTGATCTTAAAGATTTCGTTAACGTTTTGAGCGGTTAATTTAGCAATATGACTGAGGGGGAATTTCCGGTCGTGGTAGGCATGAGTGAGTAGACCCGGCAGGGTGCTTTGGCAGGCGGATATGCCGCCCCAAACCCGCATAAATTCACCATCCTTCAACTTAGGATCACAAGGAGAATGGTCGGAAGAAATGAAAGCAATTTCGTTATTAAATAGTTTTCCCCACATCTTACTTTGGTTCGCTGTATCGCGGATGGGCGGTGAGCACTTAGCTACGGTTCCCAAGCGTTCCACATCGTCCCCGGTAAGGTAGAGATAATGACCGATGGTTTCGCAGTAGACATCAACGCCTCTGCTTCTGGCTTCGGTGACAAGCTCGATTGCTTTCGCGGTGCTGATGTGGGCGATAATCAATTTACAGCCGGTTTCTTCAGCGAAGGCGATCATGCGGGAAACGTTTTCGATTTCGGTAATGGGTGGGCGCGCGGCAAAATAGTCACGTACTCCGGTTCGATTGTTGGCTAGAGATAGTTCGGTTAATTCTTTTGTGATCTCAGCATTTTCGCAATGGACCATCAAGGGCAGCCCCAGCTTAGCCAACTTTTCCATACCTACTAAAGCGGTATAGTCGTCCATTCTTGGAAATTCATCAATGCCACTGTGGCAGGAGAAGGCCTTGAAGCCGATTACTCCACACTCGGCCAATTCTTCTAATTTATCCAAGTTTGTTGAGGTTAAGCCACCCCAGAAGCCGTAATCTACTAAGGAGTCCTTTTGAGCTACCGCCAGTTTATTGTTAAAGTTTATAGCGTCCAAAGTACACGGACTACAGTTAAGCGGCATATCGAAGAAGGCAACTCCGCCACCGGCGGCTAAAGCACTGGAACCGGTGGATATGGTTTCCCATTCGGTTCTGCCGGGGTCGTTAAAGTGGACATGGCCATCGGTAATTCCCGGGAAAATGTGCTTACCGCCGGCATCAATAACTTCCTTAGCGTCTCCGGAGATTTCTTCAGCAATCAGCACGATTTTTCCATTACTGACGGCAATATCGGCTTTAAAAACACCTGCGGAAGAAACCACATTACCATTGCGAATTATTAGATCATAGCTGCTCATTTATCGTTAACCTCCTGACGTTTATTTAATTTTCCTTACAAACTCACCGTAGCCTTTTTCGCCAACGAGTTTTCCGTCTTGGGCAACCACTTGGCCGCGCACCAAGGTGCAGATTGGCAGCCCTTTGCCTTTTAGACCCACGAAGGCGGAGATTTGATTTACATAATATAATGACTCAGGGGTGATTTCCCATTCTTTTTCGGGGTCCAGGATGACCAGGTCGGCATCAAAGCCTACTTGGATGGCGCCTTTTTTACCGTAGATGCCGAAAGCTTTAGCCGGCCCTTCGCTTAAGGAACGGGCTAATAAAGTAGGAGAATATCCTCTCTTAACCACACCTTCACTGAAAACTACTTGCATCACGTTTTGGATGCCGCTAATTCCACCCCAAGCACCGAAGATCCCGTGTTTTTCCTCGCTTTTTTCACTGAGTTCGCAAGGGGAGTGATCGGAAGCAATGGCGGATAAGGTACCGTTGTTTACATATTCCCACATGGCTTCCACAGCAGCAGCATCACGCAGGGGTGGAGCACATTTGAAAAGGCTGCCGTTTTTAATAACATCTTGGTCGGTAAAGGTGAGGTAATGACCGCAGGTCTCCGCCGTAACATCTACACCTTCTTGTTGGGCTTGGCGGATGATCTCCGCAACTCGTGGATGGCTGACGTGACAGATATGAACTTTAGCCCCGACTTCTTTAGCCAGATCAATAATATTTTGGGTAGCGATCAGCTCGGCAATAACCGGTCTTGAATCAAGGAAATCTTGCCAATCGTTCTTCTCTTTGCGTTTGGCTCTTGCCTCTTCCCATTTAATAATGGAATAATCTTCACAGTGGAAACCGGCCCGGCCATCAAACTCTTTAATTATTTCCATGGCTTCTTTGGCTTGACCGATGGATAAGGATACATAATCAGGAGATACAGGTCCAATAAAAGATTTAAAGGATACACAGCCTTTCTCATCAAGCTCTTTTAGATTATTTAGGTTATAATCTACGAGACCGCCCCAGAAGCAAAAGTCTACATAGGCATTGGGGGAGACGGTTTCCAACTTCTTATCCATAATCTCGCCATTGGTTGTAGCCGGTTCGTTCTGTAAAGGCATATCAATGATCGTGGTGAATCCTCCAACTCCGGCTGCGGCTGTACCGTGTGCATAGTCTTCTCGCCACAGATAACCGGGATCATTTAAGTGTGCATGGGTATCGATGGCTCCGGGAAAAATATAATTTCCTTTGGCATCAATGACTTGTTCGGCCTCGATTTTTACTCCGGCTTCGACAATTGCAGCGATCTTACCGTTATTGATACAGAGACTTGCTTCAATCACCTTGTCGACAGTTACAACCTTACCATTCTTAATGACTAGATTATACACATTCATGCCCCCTTAAAGTTAATTGGGTAATGCTGAGTAAAGATTGAATTTAATTTTATCGTTTTTAATGGTCAAGTTACATTAAGAATATACTGAATATTTTAATTTGACATTATCAAGTTGGGACAATAAGAGAATTAGGTTTTTATCCATTTAAGACTAGAACCAAATCCAATGCTTTTAATTTATTAAGCAGAGCGTAAACTGGACAAGGGTTTGCCGGGGTTTTTGGGGAAAATGAAGGAATAGTGAAGAGTAAGTTTTTATGGTTAATAAAATTAAAAGGATATAATAACAGGGCAAATATTATCCAAAGTTGCCAAAGACAAAGGGAGTAAAATAATAAAAAATAGGGGTAAAGAAATTGAAATAATATTTAAGCAATTTGCCTTAAAGGTTTCAGCAGTAAATTAAGAGGTGGCAGTTATGATTAACAAAGAACGGATGTATCATCGTTTACAGGAACTAGGGAAGATCGGGCTGGGGGAATCGGGCGGAGTAACTCGCCATGCCTTTACTACTGAGGACAGAACTGCTAAAGACTTAGTCGCGGCTTATATGAAAGAAGCTGGATTAGCTGTACGTGAAGATGCAGTGGGAAACCTCATCGGCCGCCGGGAAGGACGCAATCCTAATGCACCTGTAGTTTTAACCGGCTCTCATATTGATACGGTTTGTGACGGAGGAATTTTTGATGGGAGCTTAGGTATCATTGGCGGAATCGAAGTGCTGCAGACTTTAAATGAACAAGGAATCGAAACTGAGCATCCGATCGAGGTTTATGCTTTTAATGATGAAGAGGGATCGCGTTTTAGTTTTAGTATGTTCGGTAGTCGCGGCGTGATTGGGGATCTTACCCAAAAGGATTTAGAAATGAAGGATAAAAGCGGGTTCACGGTAGCTCAAGCGATGAAAGCCCAAGGATATGATCCGGATAAGATTAAGGATGCCGTTCGCAATCGGTCGGAACTCAAGGCTTTCATTGAGCTTCATATTGAGCAGGGAAAGGTTTTGGAATGTAATGATCTTTCCGTAGGTATTGTTACCGGAATCGTCAACGAACTGTGGATGAAGATTATTGTCAAAGGGGAAGCAGGCCATGCCGGTGCTACACCAATGAATCTTCGCCGGGATGCCTTGACAGCAGCCGCAGAAATGGTTCTGACCATTGAGCAGGAGGCCAGGAAGACCGGAAGCACTGTTGCTACAGTAGGAAGGCTTAATGTTCTCCCGGGAGGAATTAATATTATTCCCGGTCGAGTGGAATTTACCCTGGATCTTCGGGATATCTCCCAAGAGGTAGGCGATCAGGTGGAGATGGCGATTTTTAAGGAGATCGGGAGAATTTGCCGGGAAAGAGGAGTTGAGGTCGAAACCGAAATTCTCCAGCGGATTCCGCCTGCACCCTGCTCCAAAGAGTTTCAATTGGCTGCTAAAAAGGCCTGCGATAAAATCGGCTTAAAATATTTCTGTCTGCCCAGCGGTGCAGGCCATGATGCTATGCAAATGGTTAATATTTGTCCGATTGGGATGATTTTTGTCCGCTCTAAGGATGGGATCAGTCATAATCCGGCAGAATGGAGTAGTAAAGAAGATTGTGCCGACGGAGTAAATGTTTTATATCATGTGCTTCTGGATACGGCAGTAGGGGTTTAAGTATCTTCGAGGAGTGAGTTGAGGATGAGTGTTGAAGAGGTACTAAAGTCTAAATACAACCTTGAATTACCGGAACCTTCGGAACCGGATGGCTTTTATTCTCGTGTAGTACAAACGGGTAACCTTCTCTATGTCTGTGGCCATACGCCGAAACTTCAGGGAAAGTATGTCTACTTGGGCAAAGTAGGGGAAGACTTTTCCCTTGAAGAAGGGCAAGAAGCGGCACGGATTGCTATGTCCAATTGTTTGGCAGCTCTAAAGGAGTATTTGGGTGATCTGGAGTTAATTAAGAAATTTGTTCAGGTTTTGGGCTATGTTCGCAGTGCTGATGATTTTACCCAACAGCCCTTGGTAATGAATGGGGCTTCGGAGCTGCTCTTGACTTGCTTTGGCGAAAGAGGACGGCACACCCGTATGGCCTTGGGGACGAACCAACTCCCCGGCGGCGCTGCGGTTGAGATCATGTGTATTGTGGAGATTTAGGACCGTAAAATAAGAGCGTGGGTTTACTTGAAGAAAGATAAGCCCACGCTCTTTTGTTATATAGTTATATAATGATAGTCAAATAAAAAGACAACTGCACAAAGAATGTGAAGCTGTCTTTTTCCGCTAAGCAGAGTAGATGCCTAGGCTAGGATACTTCGCTATGCTCAGTATGACAAGGAGCATACATCGGTGTCATCCTGAAGCCGTATTGTTGTGTCATCCTGAGGTAGTATTGTTATGTCATCCTGA
>NZ_CEVWNY010000090.1:0-12324 GCF_982384815.1 Desulfitobacterium sp.
AGCCCTACATAATCCCGTCCGATATCATCGATATACAGTCTGGTAATAGTTTTGCCGTTGCCGTCAAAGCTGCCCATAAATTTATTTATGTTATTTCCAATCGGCACCCAACCCTTGCCGCTATTAAAGTCGGTGTTGGACACGCCGTAGTTGGAGAGGTCGATGTCGGCAATAAGTTTGTAATATTTTGCATTATAGCTTGTGTTTCCCGCGTTCACAAGCTCCGCCAGCTTGGCAAGCTTTTCCGCTGTGCCGATTAGGTAGGGGCTTTCCACCGTGCCCGCACCGAGGAAGTTGAGGTCAGTACCGCCCGTGATATAGTCCGGCATATCTACCGACAATCCGAATCCGGGCAGCTTGCCGTTTTCGACTTCCCAGCCATTAGCGGTAGTGAAGCGGCCGCCGATGGTACCATCCGCTTTGATGGCAGTGGCGGTCATATCTTCGCCGTCAATACCATTGGCAAAGCTAGACGGAGTTTTCTTGCTACCGCCAACCATCACCGTCATGCCGCTAAAGGCAGCGTTAGCGATGACGTAGCCGCTACTATGGCTCCCCACTACGCGCCCGCAATCTTTGGTTCCCTCTACGTTAGGATTCAGTGCGACGCAGTTTTGCACAGTACCGTTGTCTTCTCCCACTATACCGCCGATGTTATTTGCACCATTGATATTACCGGTAGCGTAACAGTTTTGCACCGTACTCCCGAACCCAATTATCCCCGCTACGCCGCCGATGAAATTTGTACCGCTGATGCTGCTGGTGGTGTAGCAGTTTTGCACCTTACTGTATGTGCCAATATCACCCGCAATGCCGCCGATGTAATTGGTGCCGCTGAATGAGCCGCTAACCCGGCAGTTTTCAATCTCGCTATAGTATGCACAACCGGCAATACCACCGAGATAGGTTTCCGCATGGATACTGACCGCCGTCAGGTTTAGTTTTTTCATCGTAGCTGATTCGGCTATGCCGAACAAGCCAACGTAATCACGGGTGTTGTCGTTGATGTATAATCCGCTGATAATCATGCCATTGCCGTTAAAGCTCCCCTTGAACGGCTTGTCTGCCGTGCCGATCGGCTTCCAGCCCTTGCCGCCGTTGTAGCCTTGACCGTATGCGGAGAGGTCGAGGTCGTTCTTCAGCTTCAGGGATACCTTAGCTTTAGCGTCATTGAGCAGAAAGCTCTCCAGCCGTCCCGCATTGACCAGCACGGCAATCTCCGCCAGTTGGGCAGCAGTCGTAATTTCCAGCGGACTGCCGGCCGTACCGCCGCCTCCCATGCGGAAAGGCGCAAAGCGACTGGCCGTTTCGGGAATGAACACCGTGATCCGGGGCGCTTCCACGCCGCCTGCAAGGGTGTAGCCTTCGCCTGCCTGGGCAGTGAAGACATACAGCCCCGGTTGAGGGGCACCGGCATCATAGTCGTGATCGGCCTGCCAGATTACCGGGATGGCGGTGGCAGTTCCCTCCACCGTGCCTCGCACCGTTTCGGGCAGCATCGGTTCTGTGGTATTCTGCCAGCGGACGTCCTCCTCAAGTTCAGTAAAATCGGTGATTACTCCGCGGGCCGCTTCCGCCACCGTAACGGTAATCACGGGCGGCTCGGCACTCAGAGTATAGTCCGCGGTTGCAGCGGTGAAGGTGTACACACCCGCGGTATCGCCATCATATTTCGGGGAAGATGTCCAAGTCACGGGAACGAGGATATCCATGGTTACCGGCTCTGAGGCGTTTGTTTCACCGGTACCCTCCTGCCCGTCCTGTACTTGATTCTGTTCCTCTTGATTAGCCACGATAAATGCCGAACCTGTAACCGCGGAGGTATATACAGGATCTATAACTGAGTCAGCATCTTGTTCGGTCGATGTCAGGTGCACTGTCACCGCCAGCGTATCCGGCAAGTTTAGTTCGGATTCATCTGTGCCGGGGGGTACCGTCTGTGCCGCAATTTCCGGTGCCAGTTCCGCAAAGGCGACAATCTCACCGATGACTGAAGGCGGCACCTGATCGCCGCCGACCTGTGCGAGTTCCTCCGCTGCATATACGGGTATCTGCGCCACTGGGGTACCACCCAATACAAGCGTAAAGATCAGCAACAGTGACAGTATTTGAGAAACTGTTTTCTTTTTCACGATGAACCCTCTTTTCTCTAAAACTTTGCACATCTTTAAAATTCCAATAGCGCCTGCCAGGCCGTCACAGGCAATTGGGCAACCCTTAAGGTGCCGTGAGTGATTTGGCCTGCGTCTTCAATAATAAGGGCTGCACACCTCCTTTCCGAGTATTCACCGCAGTTTAATTATAGAAAAAAGCTTTAGCAGCAAACTATTGAACCGATGCTCAATTTCCGTAAACTATTGCTCTAATGAAAAAGACCTCCGTAACCAGCCAATGGTTAGCGGAAGTCTTTTTTGTATCTTTCTAATTTTTAAGGATCATCTTTCGGTATTGGGCAGGAGGCATGCCAACTTTTTGTTTAAATATCCTGGCGAATTTCCCGTTGTAATCCACGCCGCATTCGGCAAAGGCCTGAACCAGGGACAGATTGCTGTCGCACAGCCTTTCCTTAAGCTTACCAATCTTTACTTCCTGGTAGTAGCTATAAGGTGTCATGCCTGTATGCTGTTTATACAAACGAGAATAATGATATCTGCTCATGTGCACGATGCCCGCCAGCTTATCGATGTCAAATTCCTCTTTCCAGTGGTCATCTATGTATTCCTTGCCCTTTATAATTTCTTCCCTGTCCCGATAAGACCTGGAGGTGATGAATATAAACACAATAAACAACAACTGATTGTTGCTATCGCGTATAGGCAGAGCAGTCATGTTGTGGAACAGGCTTTCGTGAACTACCCCCTTATCATCTGCCAACCGCTCGATGATCTCCTGATAAGGTACTTTAACATCGTAGGCATGAACGGCTTCCCCCTGAAATGCCCGCAATACAAAGTCCTTTATCCCCCACCTTTCCAGGTGAGGATTAAGCATAATATTATGTTTTTTAAAAACTCTTTCCGGCTTCGATATTTTAGCGAACTTTAAATACTCATCATTGGCCAGGAGCATGGTACCGTCCGGGGCACAGATGTGCATCGGGAAGGGGAATTTTTTCACAATTTCCACAAACAGTTCCTTGTTTTCATACAAAGAGTCAAATGGCCATTCTTTATTATGTTGTCTTTGTTGAGATTCGCTTGAGATACGGCTTTGCTTTCGCCTTCTGTCCTCTGGTTTAACGGCATTCTGGGGAATGAGCCACAAATTGCCTTTTTTTACGGCACCGATTATTTTGCCCTCGGCACAGTACAGTGTCACAATCCTGCTGCCAAGTCCCCATTTTTCCCCGGCTTCCTTTACGGTCATATAGTCCATGCCTCACACCGCCTAAAGGTTAATCCTTACCATTAATATACTGCTGTATTTAGTATATTGCAAGAATTAGCAAACAATTCAGATTACAAAAGTTCAAATCTAAGCCATTTTTCATTCATAAAGATATCGACACTGCGTTCATCAACAAACTGGTAGCCATACTCACTACCAAAATTAGATTGATTATCTTGAGTAGGTTTTTCAAAAGGCTCTACTGTTGACGTTATTTCTCCATCCATGACTCCACATCTTGCTTTGATATCACTTTCTTTGCCGGTATCCTGATAGAGCTTCCCTTTAATCATGACCATGGGGGCTAAGTCAGCTGATTTCGTCCCCTCATCAACTGAAAATTCCGCTGCCAAATAGTATGTTTCATAATCTCCCGTACCCCGAAAATCCGATATGTTCTTCACGATACGATAGTCACCAGGCTCCAGCCTCCCATAGAGCCAGCTCCAATCAACTTTCTTTTCCCCATTCCCATCCGCAGCCAAACCATAACCAATATCATTAAATGCGTAATTATCAATAATGGTCGGAACCTGATACCATGTTTCGTTGACTTTCTTCTCCAGCAAGAAATAATTACCGTAGATACACTGCTTGCCTGAACTATTGGTAAAGCTTAAAGTCAAACCGGTTAAAGACATAGTCCCTTCCTTAACCCCCATAGTTACACCATCAAAGTTGTTGACGATTTCATAGGTGGTAGGGTTCCAGTCCGTTGCTTCAAGAGATTGATCGGCATCAGTTTTGATTATAGTATTGGTCCCTGCGCTTAAGCTGCCAACAGAGCTTGCGCATCCCGATAAAAGAGTTAAGCCTATAGCCACTGTGCATAATAACAAACAAGAATGCTTCTTCATATCAAAAAATCACCTCAACTTGTTAGACGCTGGTTAGTGGTATGATCTTGCTCCACCATCCCTCTCTGAACCAAATAATTAAAGGAAGATAAGCATGGAAAGAAAACTATAACACAGAGTAATGCTTATAGACTCTTTCACAGGCAAACCGTTTCCCCCATCTTTCTAGAACGGGATTCATTAGAATGTTATGTTTCTTATAAAGTTTATCCGGGTTCACTATTCTAGCAAACTCTAAAAAAGCTTCATTGGCTAAGAGCATGGTACCGTCCGGCGCACATATATGCATCGGATAGGGGAAATGCCTCACGATCTCCACAAAGAGCTCCCTGTTTTCATTATACTTTTATTATTCATAAAATTAAACAGTAGTTTATCCTTCTCCCTATTCTCCCAATAGATAGTTATTTTCTTTATAAGCTGATTCCAATGTTCTCATCTCGAAAGATTTACATCCTGAAGCGATAAAAGGATCCGCTTTGGCAATATCCCATTCCCCCTTTCTCCTTGCCCTGAGGGGAGCCAAAATCTATGATCTTGATAAAAACCCCGTCAATGTGAAACGATGGACGGAGTTGGAAAATGTCCGCATCTACTATGATTTTTTCAAACGATACGAAAATGAATTTGATCGTTAGAAACCTCCAAGTCAATGAAAAAAAGGAAGACCAGCCGCAAAAATAGGGCAGGATCTTCCTTTTTCTCTTTATATATATTTATAGTTTTATTTCACGGCGCTGAGGTCTACGGTAATCTGTTTCATCCTCCACTCTCCGGCAGCGACCCCCTCCGGCAACCCTTCGTAGATAAGCTGAGTTTCATTGCCGTTTGCATCGATTTCTACACCGCCGCCTTGGGTATGAACCAGTTTCAAGGTCGGCGTGATCGACAGAGTTTTCGCCTTGGGATCAAGGCGTTTAAAAGTGATGATATGTTCCATTTCCGTTATTTTATCACCGACTTTGCCATGTCCTCCATTTGTTTCGTACTCATAGATATTGCCTAAATCGTCCTTGATCTCCCAATCCATCTGCACCGATCTGGACAGATCGTTAGGGGCAGTCTCGGTGTAATACAAAATGGTATTGATGGGGGTTATGGAGAGGCGGTTTAAGCTAATGGCCACATCCTGAGACTTATCCAGATTTTCTTCAATTGTTACCACTTTATAGGCCAAAGTATTTAAAGACACGCTGTAATTCAGCCTGCAGGCTCTTGTCCTGTTTTCTCTTCCTGCTCCTTCATCCATTGCCCTTATACCGGAAACGCTCCAGCGGAACGAGAAGGAATCCCGGGCTTCTTCTTCGCTGAAAAACGTATAGTTGCTTTGCCCCACATAGACGCCGGGGCTGACCCTTCTTACCTGCTCACTACCGGAAATGCCACTGGTGGACTTTACATCGATGTCACTAAGCAATTGCGGTCTTTCTCCAAAATCTTCTTCGGTTTTTATGGTATAAGTCAGGGCTAAAGTCCTCCCGTCATAGACTCCTTGGTTCAATGTCACTTCAATGCCATTATCTGCCTTTACCATATTGATGTCCAGGGCACTTTCAGTATACAGATCATAGACACCGGTACGTCCGTCATCCAAAAACCGGAAAATATCGCCGATGACGGGAACTTCTCTGGCATAAGCAGGAAAGACCAGGCCAAAACCGGAGATTCCCACAGCCGCTATCATGACAGCGGCCGCAGCTACCATAGCCTTACTTTTTCTCCATTTCTTCTGCCCACCTGGGTGATCGGTTTTGGCAATCTTTTCTCTTACCCTTTTTTTGACTCTCGACTTTTCCAATTCATCCACCTCCGCCTCTTCAAACTCACCCAGGTCTATATCCATCTCATTAAAGAATTCATAGATATCTTTCACTGTTTAATTTCCCCCTTCTCCCAAACTCATGACACCCTTTATCAGTTGTTTTTTGCTTCTGTAAATCCGGTTATCGACAGCGGATTTCGTCAAGCCCAGTTTCCTGGATATCTCTTCCGAGGGCATCCCCCAAAGAAATTTCATAATAAATATGTTGCGATCAGTAGAAGAAAAGGAGTTTTTTCATCTCTTTGGTGTTTTCTTTAGAAAGCACCCGCTCCTCTGCCGATTCTTCCGGCGGAAACATGTCTATTCTCTCTTGATCGGAAGAAGGAATTTCAACACATTTCTTCTCCCGGCGATAAAAATCAATGGCCTTATATTTGGCAACGGCGCAGAGCCATTTGCGAAAATCCTCCTCCCCTTCCCCCTTAAATTTTTGCGCATTATACCAAACGGCAAGGAAAACATCACTTGTGCACTCCTCGATCAGCTCCCGTCTTCCTATGGGAAGCAAGACATGACCGACAATACCTTTCACCAAAGAAAAATATTCGTCCATGATAAATTCCAGAGCATCTTCCTCTCTATTTTTCAAGCGCCTTATATAATTGTCATTGGTCTTCATGGTTTCCCCCTTTTCTTGTAAAAGCTCTTACACTCTATATAACGAAGTAAAAGAAAACTTTTCTCAAAATAAATTAAAAAATAAGGTTTATATCAAAGCAATATGGCTATTTACCATCATACCAGTAATTAGAAAGAGATTCTCTAAAGCACCGCCAGCCCATTATTGCTTCACAAATTAAATAAGACCAGCCGCAATAATAGGGCCGGTCTTCTGCATTATCTTGATTTCTTACTGATCGATAATCTTTTCGTACTTTGCCATACTTCAATCTCCCCCAAATAACTTCGCTTCACAAACTATTGTTACTCTTAGTCGTACCAAAATTATATACCTCTTGCAAGACCTATTCCTACAGCAACCCCTGCAAACCCAATAATAATACTGAGTAGCGTATACGACATGGCCGTAACAAGGCTCCTCTCCTGAATAAGGGTTATGACCTCATAACCAAAGGTAGAGAAGGTCGTAAAAGCTCCAAGATAACCCACCCCGATCCCCAAACGCCAGATTGGATTCAGCGAGTATTTTTCGACCAAAAGAACATTGATAAACCCGAATAAAAAAGCACCGGCAATATTGATGATAAAGGTATGTAGCGGAAAACTCTGATTCCATTTATTTGCAATCCATAAACCAAGACTATAGCGTGAAAGTGCACCTAATGCACCTCCTATGGCTATGGCAATAAGATTTTGCACTAATTCCACCTCGATTTTCTTAATTTCCCGACTGAGCTGCCCTAAGATTTGCTCTCCGGGAAACAAAGATTCTAGAAATCGAATATCCCCCTAAAGCTATCCAAATGAAGCCAAAACTCAACGCATGTGCAGTAGTAAATTCTTCATGGTAGGCGAAAATACCCAGAAGCAGGCTTAACGTAGGAGAAATATATTGAATGAAGCCTATAATTGCAAAGGGAACATTCTTTGCTGCATGGGCAAACCATAGAAGGGGTATAGCGGTTACAATGCCTGACTACTCAAAATATCCCGCAATTACCATCTTAGCTATCGGGACATCTGCTGGTAGATGGTTCTACACCTCTTGATGTGCTATCCGAATATAAAAGCCTTGAGCTGTACTGATTAATGTACCTCAAGGCTCTTTATTTTATCATTATTGCTTCGTTAACATTTCCCGAAGCATTGCATTTACTACACCTGGGTTAGCCTGTCCCTTGGTGGCCTTCATAACTTGGCCTACCAAAAAGCCGATAGCTTGTTCCTTACCGGATTGGAAATCCTCCACCGACTTTGGATTCTTGGCAATAATCTCCGAAAGAATCCGGGTCAACTGTCCCTCGTCAGAGATCTGAACCAGCCCCTTCTCTTTCACGATTTGCTCCGGTTCTTGGCCTTCCTTAAACATTAGCTCAAAGACCTCTTTGCCGATTTTGTTGCTGATCGTACCCTTCTTAATCAGCTCAAGGAGTTTTGCCAAACGATCAGGGGTAACCTTAGACTCACTCAGTTCCATATTATGAGCATTCAAAAGACGTAAAAGCTCCCCCATAATCCAATTGCTGATTAATTTAGCATCGGGGAATTTTACCAGTACCGCATCAAAGAAATCGGCCAAATCTAGGGAGCTGGTAATCACGACCGCATCATAAACCGGCAGCCCATACTCCTCAACCAACCGTTTCTTACGGGCGTCGGGCAATTCCGGAAGTGTGGCTTTCATACCCTCGATCCACTCCGGTGTCAGTTCGATAGCAGTGATTTCATGATCAATGAAACATCGGTAATCCGGGTTTTCCTTATTGCGCATGGATACGGTGATACCCTTATTCTCATCCCAACCCCGGGTCTCTTGAGTCACCGCCCCCCCATCTTCGATGAGAGCAATCTGCCTTTCCACTTCATACTCGATGGCACGCTGCACAGCCCGGAAGGAATTCATATTCTTAATCTCGGTTTTGGTGCCAAATGCAGTAGTTCCCACGGTCCGCACCGAGACATTAGCATCGCAGCGTAGAGAACCCTGCTCCATCTTCACATCGGAAACACCGGTGTATTCTAAGATGGCCTTGAGCTTCTCGAGATAAGCTTTAGCCTCAGCACCTGAGCGGATTTCCGGTTCCGAGACGATTTCGATGAGAGGTATCCCCGACCTGTTATAGTCAACACAAGAAGAATGGGAAGTTGTGATGGATGCGCCTGAATGGACCAGCTTACCGGGATCTTCTTCCATATGGGCCCTGGTAATATTAATCCGCTTATTCCGACCATCTACTTCGATATCCAAATATCCCTTATCGGCAATAGGCCGGAATACCTGCGAGATCTGATAACCTTTAGGCAAATCCGGATAATAGTAGTTTTTACGGTCAAACCAGGTATGGGTGCCTATTTCGCAATTTAAAGCAAGTCCGGCCTTGGTAGCCAGCTCGACAACTTTTTTATTTAAAACCCCTGTGCTCCCGGGCAGCCCAAGGCAAACCGGACACACTTGAGTATTGGGCTCTTTGCCGAATTCAGTAGAGCATCCACAAAACAACTTGGACTGGGTTTTTAACTCTACATGAACTTCTAAACCAATAACTGCTTCATATGTACTCATGTTGACCCCCTATTAATAATTATTCACAGACTCCAAAGCATACCCTACCCTCAGCAAAATCTTCTCTTCAAAATGACGGGCGATCAGCTGCAAGCCTACGGGCATACCATCGACTAATCCAAAAGGCAGAGACATTGCCGGCAAACCGGCCAGACTAGCCGGTATCAAACAAACCTTGGACCGATACATAGCCAAGGGATCTTCTGCCATTTCTCCACATTTAAAAGCAGTTGTAAGAGTGGCAGGTGTTAAAAGACAATCTACCTTTTCAAAAACTTGAGCAAAATCCTCTTGGTTCAGAGTCCGAACCTTAAGCGCCTCGGTATAATACTCATCATAATGGGCAGAACTCAACACATGGGTGCCCAGCATAATTCTTCTTTTCACTTCTGTGCCAAAGCCCTGTCCCCGGGTCTTCATAAACATGTTCAGGACATCTTCCCCTTCAACCCTTAGACCATACCGCACTCCGTCATAGCGGGCCAAATTAGAGCTGGCTTCGGCACTGGAAATTGAATAATGGGCTGCTACAGCGTATTCCGCATGGGGTAAACTAACCTCAACACAGCCGGCTCCCAATTCCTCTAGTTTACTGATGGCTTCTTGAATTCTCGCCGCCACTTTTGGTGCCACACCCGCAGCAAAATATTCTTTAGGCAAACCGATTTTTAAGCCTTTAACATCATTGATCAGATTTTTTTTGAAATCGGGCACATCTACCAAAGCAGATGTAGAATCATAGACATCATGGCCGCAGATCTTGTTCAGGATCAGAGTCATATCTTTCATATCCCGGGAAAACGCTCCCATCTGATCAAGAGAAGATGCAGAAGAAATCAGGCCGGTTCTTGGAACATAGCCGTAAGTAGGCTTAAATCCTACCACTCCGCAAAAAGCCGCCGGCTGACGGATATCACCACTTGTATCTGTACCTAAGGCAAAAGCCGCTTCTCCAGCCGCTACAGCCGCCGCAGCACCTCCACCTGATCCTCCAGGTACCGCTGTGTAATCAATAGGATTCTTGGTCTTAAAGAATGCGGAATTCTCGGTGGAAGAACCCATACCGAATTCATCCAAATTAGTTTTTCCTACTAATATAGATCCGGCTTTCTTTAACCGGTCAACAGCTGTAGCATCGGCGGGAGGAATATAATTAATAAGTATTTTGGAGGCGCAGGTAGTCTTTACTCCTGCTGTGCAAATATTATCTTGAACGGCCATTGGAATACCTGCCAGTGAAGATAACTCTTCCCCCCGCATCCTTTTCTGATCAATAAGCCTAGCCTCAGCTAAAGCCTCTTCCTCTGTAACCGTCACAAAAGCTTGAAGGTCTTTGTCAATTTGCTTAATTCGGGCCAAATAATCCTGGGTTAATTCGTGACTACTGACCTCCTTTTTCTCCAGAAGTTCACTAAGCTGGTGAACTTTTAATGTATAGAATTCCATGAAAAGCCTCCTGTCTATATAATACGGGGTACTTTAAAAGCTCCTTCTTCTTCTTCCGGAGCATTGGCAAAGACCAATTTCTTGTCCAAACCGGCTTGGGGCTTGTCCTCTCGAAACACATTGATTATGGGGAGCACATGGGCGACCGGCTCTGCGGCACCTGTATCCGGTTCCTTCAACATGTCTAGATAGCATAAGCTTTCCTGAAGAGACTTTGCGTAAGCTGTTTTCTCCTCAGCAGTCAGTTCTAAGCGGCTCATGAGAGCCAATCGTTCCATATCTTTTTCGCTAATTTTCATTGGTTCACTTCCTTTACTAAAGCAAAATCATTCCCGGTTTCGCCAATATTCACAATTCAACAAATTAGGAAGAACTCCTTCTTGGGCATAACAAAATTCACTCGGCATTCAGCATGTCCGGTCCATACAAATTTGTACCGTGAAGCTATAGTCTTCCTAGTCTTAATAATCGTCTTTAATAAGCTTCTCAATAGTATTTACTTCATTCCGACTATCTAAGGGCTTAAGTGCCGGCCCTTCTATTATATCACCTTCATAAGTAAATCTTGAGCCATGACAAGGACAATCCCAGGAGGTCTCGGCGGAATTCCAGTTTAATTCACACCCCATGTGGGTACATGTCGTGTTTACTACATGTAGTGTCCCTTGTCCATCCCTGTAAGCACCGGCCCTTTGGCCATCGGCTTCAATTATTTTCCCCTCATTCAGTTTTATATCAATATCTTTCGGAAGAGGAGAAAGTTTGCCTTCAATAAGCATATCTGCCACATTAAGATTTTGCACCACAAAACTCTTAGCAGAAGCCCCTATCGTTTCTCTTGAAGGATTATAAACATCCTGCCAGGCGCTTTTTTCATAAACAATCAGATCTCTCAAGATCATTGAAGAGGCCATACTATTTGTCATTCCCCATTTGCCATAGCCGGTCGCAATATATAAATGGGGAGTGTTTGAGGTGAACTGTCCCACATAAGGCAGACCATCCAAAGTCATGCAGTCCTGAGTAGACCATCTATAAAGAATATCCTCAACCGGAAAGGTTTGCTTGGCGAAATCAACTAATGTTTTATAATGTTTAATTGTATCCTCTCCTTGTCCGGTTTTATGATGTTCCCCACCGACAAATACTAACTCACCTTGATCAGAGGCTTGGCTGCGTAGCGACCGGGCGGGCTCCTCCGCCGTAATATACATACCGCCGGGATATTTCTCGTTCATTTTGACAGCTACGACATATGAGCGATCTGTATAGATTCGTGTAAAGTACATGCCATGTTTGTTGTAGAATGGGTAATGCGAAGCAATAACAACCTTTTGGGCTGTTACTTTTGTTCCCTTACCAGTGGTTAAAACATACCCATCATTTTCTCCGTCATCCTCGATGTCTACAATCCTGCTTTGTTCGAATATCTGAACTCCGTTCCGGGTGATTTGATCGGCCAGTGCCAACAAAAATTTGCGTGGATGAAATTGCGCCTGATTATCGAAACGTACAGAGGCCTTAATGTCAAAAGGCAGCGGTATTTTTTCCAGATATGTAGCATTGATACCGAGTGAAGAGGCGACATTGGCCTCATCCGCTATATCCTCTATATATTTATCTTGAAG
>NZ_CEVWNY010000091.1:0-12321 GCF_982384815.1 Desulfitobacterium sp.
CTATTAGTGTGGAAGGTGTGCCTGTTGTTGGAGCTACACTAGTAGCTAAAGTAACACCGGATAAGGCAACAGTTGATTATCAGTGGATGAGGGCTGATGCTAAAGATGGTGCATATGAAAATATTCCCGAAGCAACAGAAAAGACTTATGAACTTGTTGCTGATGATGAAGGTAAGTTGATTAAGGTAAAAGTAACAGGAACAGGTAGATATAAAGGTACGGTGACAAGTGATCCTATTGGGTCAATACTATCAGTGGATATAGTGGAGAGTATGATCACTGCTTTACTGGAAGCGCCAACAATAGAAGCCCCAGAAGTACCTGATGTGGTAAACAAGACAAGAGGGGCTCTTGAAAAGGATGGGAAACTAGGAAACCTGGATGCTATCTATAACTATCTTGAATACCTGGAAAATGCCGAGGCGGTAGCGGAAGCAAAGGGGGCCCTTGAGTCATTAACTGCAGAGGGACAAGCATTGGTGGATGAGAACCTAAAGACCAAGTTGGAAGCGGCTGTAGGGAAAATCGATGAACTGAAGAACTTTGTAATATCAAACACCACTGTAGGTGTCGGAACGTACAAGGAAGATTACTCAGGGCTAACCGAAGGAGCAAAGGGCAGGATTATGGTTACCCCGGTATGGCCATTTTACCTAGCTGATGGATTGAATAGTTCCAAAGGGTTGACTAGCTTAGACTGTCTCTCCATAATAACGAGAATGAAATTGTAAGAAACACAGCTAATTTTGAAAAACTGACCTTTAGCAAAACCAGCAATTGGCCGACTCGTACCTCAGGTTCATTTGATCTAGGTGTTGCAAGGCCGAGCAGTAGCGGCAGCTGGGACAATGGATTTTATGAACTTAGTGGTGACGAAGTAACCCCGGCGGATTTACCGAATAAAGTGGTAGTTGAATTTACCTATAAAGGTGTATTGTTTGTAATAGAGAAAGAAGTAGAATTTATCCCTGATATGTTTATAGCAGGTGCTATTCAGGCAACACCGGACACAATCCAGTCGGAACTTGACAAAGCAGAAGACGGCGCCACTATAATTTTGAATCCTGGTGAATATGGCACGCTTTACCTTCGTCAGAGCGAGCTCAGCAGAAGTGTTGATGTGACTAACTGGGCGGGCGATGGAGATGTAGAGAGATATCGTGCGATTAATAACCTCTCCATTATAGGCACTGCTGGTGCCAAGGTTGACCAGATCACCGTTGAAGCGCAGCTCTACGTTCCGGGTTCTGGACACTCCAATGATGATGATAATCATCTTAGTAGTTATATTTCAATTAGTAATCTGACCATTAAGGATATTGAATTTACTGGCAACAAGCCTGTTGCAGTCAACTTGCAGAGTATTTGGAGTCATTCCAGCGTGAATGGTTTGACTATCGATGGTTGTACTTTGACTGGTCAGGCTGCCGATAAGACTGCAGAGACAAGCTTCCTGCTCCGTGCTGACGGCGATACTTCTGCGGAGATCAAGGACAAGAGCACTAATGAGCTGATTATGACTACTGGCAGAAGCAATCTGACAGTGAAGAACTGCACTGTTGATAACGTCTGGATGCCCATTAACATCACCGAGTGGAATATGATAACCATCAGCGATAACAATTTCTCCAACTCCGGCAGAAATGATATTTTGGTGACTGGTCCCTCTACTGATTTGGTCAGCATCACAGGTAATACCCTTGATCGAGCCGGTGAGCGTTCAATCCGTTTGAATAAACTATCTGGTGAAGTTATTATTACTGGTAACACCATAACAAACTGCAAGGGTCGCGATGATGGAAGTCTGATGCGTTTCAGTGCTGCAGGCGATAGTACTACAGTTTATCTGTCCGGTAACAGCTGGAATGGAGATACTGACGAGCAAGCTAATACCGCTAATAAGCTTATTATTGATCCACCCGCTGTGGTAACGGTAGGAGATGCTTGATTGGTTCTACTGATGTATTAGAGGGACGGTTTGAGGTTCTGTTGTGTTGTAAGTCGACCCTCTAAGCCGTTGCAGTAAAGAACCCAAACAAGCCCCGTGGGAAAGCAAGCAATTAAGAGCTCTCTCACGGGGCTTTTTGTGGTATACAGGCGGCAAGGTTTGGTGGGGGGACGGCCGATTCTGCAGTTAAAATCCTCGAACAAGTGGGGGCATTGCTATCAACAGCGGATGGGCTGATGGGCGAGGCTGGGTGGGACACCACAAACACTTCTTTATCCGACTCATCAGCCAGCATTAACCTTCCGAAACAGTGGATGCCTTACGAGGTATTTCGTTTCTATAAGAAAGAGGATTTCCCCAACCTACTTCTTTTCGTTTGTGTTCTGCTGGATGCACAGGATGACTACGAAACCGTATTCGACCAATCTCTTATAACAGCAGGGTGCTTTGACTATGGCCAAAATAGAACAGTAGACAAATGGGAGTATTTTAGTGGGGGAATTGCTTACAGATTAATCCACGGCTATTCCCGAATGAGTTAGGCTTCCCCAACCTTGAAATTTGGATGTTCATGGAGGTTATTTTGTGCCAACATCCCTATACAGTTTCATTAGATCCTATACGCCAAGGCCCAACAAAGACTCACAGGAGGACTTTTTTACGCAGTATTTGGCTGGACAGTAACCAATGTCGATGGGCTTAAATAAGAATTTTTGCAGATACTTAATCAAAAAGTTGGATGAAATTATTCTTTCCGAAGATGAAGAAATCGGTGTTGAGACACAACATGTATTTATTGAGTGGGGTAAAATGCAATGGTACAAGGATTTTGATGTGGTTCCAGCCATGGTCATCGGCAATATTCCCATCGTGTATTTTCTCAATAATAGCATGTTATAGACAAACAAGCCCCAAGGTAGTATAATAAGCATACAATAAGGATATATTATTGCTATCAAGAGAGGCGATTTGCATGATGAATATAAAGCCGTCTGCGGAAATCCGCAAAAACTACATTGAATTTTCCAAGCTGTGCAAGCGGTCAGGGGAACCGGTTTATCTTACAAAAAACGGCGAGGGCGATCTCGTAGTCATGGATATAGAGGCTTTTGCAAGAAGGGAAAGCATGCTTCGGCTGCGGGAAAATTTGATTGCTGCGGAGGAGGGCAGGCTGAACGAAAAACCCGGTCATTCTATTGATGAGGTTTCTGCTATGATGAAAACTGTCATCCGGGAGGTGCTGGATGGACAGCGAAAATAAACGGCACACCGTAGTTATTTCCGATGAGGCCACGCAAATGCTGATATCCCATGCGCGGTTTCTGGCACGGGTCAGTGAATCTGTAGCCATGCGGTTAATTGATTCCTTTCAGGAAAAGGCAAAGTCGCTGGAACAGTTTCCTGAAAGGAATCCATGGCTGACTGATCCGCTGATTCCAGCAGGAAAATACCGAAAGCTCTTGCTAGAAAAACGGTATCTACTGGTTTATCAGATCAAGGAAAGTAACGTATATACGGACGCAGTCGTAGATACCCGTCAGGACTATGGCTGGCTATTGTAGGCTCGATAATCAAATCGGGGAAAAGGTGCCAGGCCCTCAATAATCAGTAAGGGTGAAGAAGAAATTAGCTAGGACTCAATCATGGCGAGCAAAGGCAAGGGCTTGTCGGTCCATTTTCCTCAGGGCAATTTTTGCTTTTTTGGGGTAACAATACGGAGCTGTCTCCTTTGCCTATTCTGAACAAATAGGACGGCCCCTCCTACATATGCCTTATTTCACCTTCAATACCTCGCTGCTTGATAGCTCCGAAGGCGGCATTTTAGCAGTGGGAATTACAATAGTTGTGCGAGTGCCTATATCTATTCTACTCCAAACTTCAAAGTAGCCTCCATGGCGTTCTATGATCCATTTGGCAATCGAAAGACCCAGGCCCGAACCTCCCGTTTTTCTTGCCCTGGATTCATCCGAACGATAAAAACGTTCAAAGATATCTGCCAACTCTTCCGGTGCTATTCCTATACCGTTATCCTGCACAGTTATACGAACAGAGTCTTCTTCATTAACAATTCTAATAACAATTCTCTCTCCTGTGGGTGTATACTTAATGCTATTATCCACAAGGATGCGAACAACTTGCTTAAAAAGCTGTTTATCAGCATAAATATAAGCGGGCCTGTTTAAATCCATTTCAAAATTATGATTTGGATCAATCATTTGTGTTTTACAGACTATCTCATCTACTATGTCGCAAGCGTCAAAATACTGTTTGTGAAGCTTTATGGTTTCATTATCGCCGCGCGCAAGAAAAAGAAGCTGCTCCACTAACTCCTTCATACTTTTTGTCTCACTCTTAATTGCATCAATAGCTTCTTGCATGGTTTTCTCATCTTTTTTACCCCAACGATCCAGGAGATTTACATATCCTTGTATAACAGATATTGGTGTACGCAGCTCATGGGATGCATCTGAAACAAATCTCAGCTGTGATTGATAAGAAGCATTAATACGATTTAGCATACCATTTATAGCCGACGCCAAGTCTTTGAGCTCATTTTGGGAACCGTCCACCGATAGGCGCCTGTCAAGCCTACTTGCATCAATATCGCTAATAGCACCGGCTAGATCTTTGATATCTGTATCCTCTGCCATAGAACGCCTATAAAATACTTCATCATTAAGTTGCCTGGTGGTTTCTGCCATCTCAGACAATGGTTTAAGAGTAATCCGAATCAATCTTGAACCCTTACCAACATTCCTTATTAAAATTAAAAGCTCAAATATAAAGACAATAAATAATAAAGATAATAGCAGCTTTAAATCAGCGCCCAAATCGTATACTATTTTGTATGGTATGCCATTAATAAAGAACGATATGTTATACTTTACTAAACCGATTTTTTCCCAAAAGCGCACAACTTTATGAGCCCCTGGCGCACTAATACTCCGTTTTGCCGCCGGGGCCTTTACCGGCAAATGCTTTTGTATGCTGCGGGGGAGCTGGACGCCCTTTGGCGATTCCTCCATAATCAAGACTTGATAGCTTCTGTTGATATCATGTATTGACTGTAGATTATCAGAAGTTAGGTTAATAGCTTCAATTATATCTTGTGCTCTTTCTTCTGCCTTCCACAAAGTAACAGATAGACTCATTAAAAAAACAAGGATATTAATTGCTAAAAATCCTGAAAACAACCTTCCGATCATTCCCATATTCAGTTTTATTACAAGGGATGAACGGATTTTATCAGCTATACTGGTGGAAGATGCACTTTTCGTATTACTCATCCTTTATCACGTACCCCACCCCACGAACAGTATGGATGAATTTTTGACCGAAGGGTTCCTCAATCTTTGCGCGAAGATATCTAATATAGACATCCACTGCATTTGTCTCGCCTGAGAAATCATAGCCCCATATATGTTCAAGCAAAGTTTCTCGATTTATAACTATATTTTTGTTCTCTAAAAGGTATTGTAGTAAATCGAACTCGCGTTTTGTTAAATCAAGGGTGTTATCCTTAACCCGAACTTCTCTTTTCATAGGATCAAGGCATAAAGCTCCCGCCACAAGTTTCGATGGTGCTTTCATTTCATTGCGTATCGCCTTTTTCCTAAGAGCCGCCCTTATTCGAGCGAGCAATTCCTCAATGGCAAAGGGCTTAGTAATATAATCATCGGCACCCCCATCAAGCCCAGTAACTTTATCTACCACAGCATCCCGAGCTGTAAGAAGTATGACGGGTATATTGGAGAATTGGCGAATCCTTCTAAGGACTTCAATGCCATTTAAACACGGCAGCATAATATCAAGCAATACCAGATCAAAGGGGCGGGTTTTTGCAAGTTCTAACCCGTCCCTCCCATTAAATGCCTTTTCGACTTCATAACCTTCAAACTCCAGCTCTAGCTCTATAAAACGTGCTATCCTTTCTTCATCTTCAATTATTAGGATTTTCCCCATTAGTTCTCCCATTTTTACAATCCCTAACTTCCTTTTTTATATTCTCAGCCGCTTGGGCAACTGAATCCAAGGCCTGATTAACATTGTCTTTACCCAAGTCGGGACCGGTAAACATATACCTGTACCCGAAGAAGAGTCCTATGATTATAATGGGAACTGTAATCCAGAACGTGAACAATAATAGAACTACCAGTACCGTCACCGGAATAGTTATTATATTTTCTCCGTCTTTTTTAACTTCAAAGCTGTTTTTATTGCCTTTGCTTATCATGGTCCCGCACCATCTCAAAAACTTACTCAGCAACTCTCCGGAAGAACTGCCATTTTCCTTCTTGAATTCCTCCCTAGACTTTCTCTCGCGGTAATCCTCTTCCGCCTTTTGCTGTGTACCTCTTGAATTGTAATAACCGCCTCCCTTGGGTGCAGGAATGCGATTTTGCTTTTCGAGGTTGATGATAGCTTCAAGAATATCCCCGTCTGTTTTCTCAAGCTCTGCCTTTGCTTCGTCATAGGAAAGGTTGGCTCGCTCGCGCAATTTTTCTACCTGCTCAAAAGTAACCATAAATATAGCCTCCTGTCATCTAATATGGCTTTATTATAGCAACACAAACTTTAAGGATAATTCAAGAAACATTAAAATTACATTAGAACTAACTTTACCAATCTATCTGTCAAATTTATAAACTAATATAATTATCTTACCATCTACTTGGTATGAGCACAACACGTTTTAACATCGGTTGACAGACATTGGAGTTTGGTATATACTAAGAATAATTTAATAATGCCTCACTTTTTCAAGTGAGGTAGAGGCGCGGTGTTTAATAGCCCTTAGCGGAGTTTGAGAAGGCAGTGATGCTAAGGAGAAGGAAATGCCGCCGAAGCAAATAGTATTCTCAGTATTATTTGCTGGGCCTGCAGTTAAGAACTGTAGGACTGTCTCGATAAACAATCCTGATTTATCGAGTTGTGCTATCTCATTGGGAAAAGGGGAGGATTTAGGTGTAAGTATAATATTACGACCTGAGTTCATCTCAGGTCGTTTTTTTTGTTATTCAAAATCAGCGACTTCAGCGATCAGTCTATGAGTTTGGTTGTGAAGCAAATATCTTAAAATAAACAAGGGAGAGATTAATTATGAGTAAAAAAATGTCGTTTTTATTAGCACTGTCTTTATCTGCAATGGTGCTATTTACCGGATGCGGTTCATCGGGCAGCACCCCAAAAGCGCCGGAAGAGATTAATGTCTTTAGAGTAGGTCTTGAAGCCGACTACCCGCCCTTTAACTGGACTCAAATCGACGATCAAAAGGCGGTGTCCCAATTGAAGGCGATGCGGAGTATGCAGGGGGATACGATGTGGAAATTGCTAAAAGAGTTGCCCAGGGTTTAGGAAGAGAATTAGTTATCGTAAAAACCGAATGGGGCGGCCTGCTCCCGGCATTAGAATCAGGTAAAATCGATGCCATTATCGCGGGTATGTCGCCGACAGACGAACGCAAGGAGACCATCGACTTTTCGGACAACTACTATAAATCAGATCTAGTGATGGTGGTGAAAAGGGGAGGCCAATGCGAGGGAGCATCTTCAATCCAAGATTTTAAAGGAGCTAAAGTAACTGCGCAATTGAGCACCTTCCATTATACGGTCATTGAGCAAATTGACGGTGTAATTAAAGAGCCCCCCATGGATAATTTCTCGGCGATGAGAGTCGCCCTAGAAGCACAGATGATCGACGGATATGTCTCGGAACGCCCCGAAGCCGTTAGTGCCACCTCGGCAAATGAAAGTTTTGCCATGGTAGAGTTTAGCGATGGTTTTGAGACATCGGACGATGATACGGCCATCGCCATAGGCCTCAAAAAAGGCAGCAAATTGAGAGAACAAATTAATGAAATATTGTCGGGCATTTCGGAAGAAGAGCGCAATGAAATCATGGACTCCGCTATTAAAAATCAACCCGTCGTTGAATAAAAAAGCAGACCAGCTGCGCCCCGGCGCAGTTGGTCTGCAAATCTCAAAGGGGGGAGAATGTTATGACCTATGAATGGTTAGTAAAAATTGTATTAAACTATTGGCCGATGTTTTTGCGCGGGGCACAAATGACATTTGTTATCTCCATCATCAGCACGATTTTAGGGTCTATTATCGGGATATCCATAGGAGTTGTCCGAAGTATTCCAATGCCTGAACGGCGGACTAAAAGAATATTTGTCAAGTTCATCAATACCATTCTTTCTTTTTACATAGAGTTTTTCCGAGGGACTCCCATGATCGTGCAAGCCATGGTAATTTATTACGGTTCCGCTCTGGCCTTCAATTGGCACATGAATCGCCTTTTTGCGGCGATCTTCATAGTCTCCATCAACACCGGTGCTTACATGGCGGAAATTGTTAGAGGGGGCATCGCCTCTATAGATAAAGGACAGTTCGAAGCTGCCCACGCCGTAGGTATGAATCACCTCCAAACTATGGTAAACGTAGTACTGCCCCAAGTAATTCGCAATATATTGCCCGCCACCGGCAATGAATTCGTAATCAACATTAAAGACACCTCGGTGCTCAATGTAATTTCTGTAAATGAACTGTATTTTCAAAGCAAATCCATTGTGGGGCACAATTATAGATATTTTGAAACATTTTTTGTCGCCAGCATTATTTATTTTGTTATGACTTATACTGTGACGCGGATTCTTCGTTATATCGAAAAGAGACTAGACGGACCGGAGAGTTACGATATTATTGACAATTCAATGCCGGGGGAAGGCCTCAAAGATGCTCTATTTAAGACAGCATAGGCATTTAATTCGGCGAGGAGGTGGACACGAATATGGATAAAGCAATTGACATTCGACATTTAAGCAAATCCTTTGGCACTAACGAAGTCTTGAAGGATATCAATTTCTCGGTAAATAAAGGAGAAGTAGTTTGCATCATAGGTTCCTCGGGATCCGGAAAATCTACTCTCCTTCGATGCGTGAATCTTTTAGAAAAACCCAGCGGCGGTCAAATCGTTTATGACGGCAAAAATATATTAGATGATAAGCACGATATCTATGCCTATCGAAGGAAACTCGGCATGGTCTTCCAGCAATTTAATTTATTCAACAACCACGATGTTTTAAACAACTGTGTGGTGGGCCAAACCAAGGTTTTAAGGCGTTCAAGAGAAGAAGCGGTAAAAGTCGCGATGAAATACTTACAAGTGGTGGGAATGGATCAATATGTCCACGCCAAACCAAAGCAATTATCCGGCGGACAAAAACAAAGAATGGCCATCGCCAGGGCGCTCTCCATGGAACCAGATGTGATGTTGTTTGACGAACCCACCTCATCTCTCGATCCCGAGATGGTGGGGGAGGTGCTCATAGTCATGAGACAACTTGCCGAAACCGGCCTTACTATGTTAATAGTGACCCACGAAATGGGATTTGCTAAGGAGGTATCTGATCGCGTGGTCTTTATGGATAATGGAGTTATCGCAGAAGAAGGAAGTCCGGAGCAAATCTTTAACAATCCCAAGCAAAAACGCACTAAAGAATTCCTAAAGCGCATCTAAAGGCGCCAGGCATATTGATATTCATTGAAATGTGGAAGGAAGATTTGGATAAATCAACATCATGGTAAGATAAACTAAGTTTTTGCCAACCCAGATCCTTTGACTTTAAACACACTTTAGTATATAATTTTTACAAAAGAATACTCCGTTTCAGGTGCCCATGGAAATGGGAGAATAGGGAATTTGGGTGAAAGTCCCAAACGGGCCCGCCACTGTAATGGTTAGTTTTATGCTACTCGAGCCACTCTAGATTGGGGGAAGGCAGCATAAGGATGATGAACCTAAGTCAGGAGACCTGCCTGGAATAGATATATCGTCTTCGCGCGACAAAAGGCGAGTATTACATGGGGATGATGGAAAGTCCACACTGTTATTTGGTGTGGGCTTTTTTGTTTGCTAATTTCTTTTAAGGGAGGAGATCTTTTGAAAGCAGCAGTTTTACACGGCAGGGAATCATTGGCAATCCAAGAAGTCGAAACCCCCAACTGCGACGTTGGCGAGGTGTTAATTCGGGTAAAATCCTGCGGTATCTGCAAAACCGATGTGAAATGCTATATGAAGGGGCAATACGATCTTCAACTGCCTCGTATCCTGGGTCATGAGATAACGGGGGTCATTGAGGCGGTGGGGGAGGGGGTGGAGGATTTTAAGAAGGGGGATCGGGTCCAGGTATTCCCCGGCATCCCCTGTGGGGAATGCGAGTTTTGCAAACAGGGCATGGACAATTTGTGTGATGACATAAAAATCATGGGCTTTAACTATGATGGAGGTTTTGCCGAATACGTATTAGTTCCGCGTCAAGGGGTGGAAAATGGCATTCTAAACCCGATTCCGGAGGGCATCACCTTTGAGGAGGCTTCCATGGCGGAACCCTTGGGTTGCAGCGTCAACATGCAGGAAAAGCTTGAGGTGGGTCCCGGAAACTCCGTGATCATCTTTGGTGCCGGCCGATTGGGAATATTAAACGGTAAACTGGCAAAATCCCGCGGGGCTGCCAATGTAATCTTGGTGGAGACCAATGATAACCGACTGTCCATGGCCAGGACCTACGAATTTGATTACCTTCTAAATCCCACCCGGCAAGAGGTGCAACAGGAGATTATGAGGATCACCGGCGGACGAGGTGCAGATGTGGTCATTCCCTGCTGCCCGGGATACGATGCCATGGATCTTTCCCTCCGCGTCTTGGCTAAAAAAGGCCGTTTAGGTTTTTTCAGCGGCTTGGTGGCAGAGGAAGGCGATGGGCCTTTGCCCTTAAACTTAATCCATTATAAGGAAATCACTGTCCTTGGCTCCTATGGCTGTACCCTAGGCAGCACCAAAGAAGCCATGAGATTAATTTCCGATGGGAGTATCAAAGTTAAAGATATGATTACCCATAGAATTGTCCTCGAAGAGGTGGAAGAAGCCTTGAAAATGGTCAGAGATCTCAAGGGGCTTTCTATTTGTTTAAACTACTGATCAAAAAAATATTATCAGGGAGGAATTATCATGACCGATTCAAAATCCTTTGCGACAGGCTTGACAAAGCTCATCAACAAACAGGATCTTTCAAGAGAAGAAGCTACGGAAATGTTTAAGAGGGTATTAAATAATGAGGAGACAGATATGCACCAGGGAGCTTTTTTAGCTGCCCTGGCGGCCAAAGGCGAGACCACGGAAGAAATTGCCGCGGCTTGGGAAGCTATTTATGAACTCGACACTGTCAAAGTTACTCCCCGGACAGCTTCGCCCTTGGTGGAAAACTGTGGAACGGGGATGGACAGTGTAAAGACCTTCAACATAAGCACAGGGGCCTCGGTGATTGCCGCCGCGGCAGGGGTTAACATGGCAAAGCACGGGGCCAGGGCCATTACTTCCAAATGCGGCACCATAGATGTTTTAGAAGAATTGGGGGTAGATGTAGAATGTGACCCAGAAGTCGTCCACCGGAGCATCGAAAATGCAGGTATCGGCATCTTCAACGGCATGAGCCCCAAGGTCCATCCTAGGGCCCTAGGAAGAATCTTGTCCCAAATTTCCTTTGGCTCGATTTTAAACATTTCGGCATCCCTGGCGAATCCCGCCCTGCCTAAATACGCGGTTCGGGGTGTCTATTCCAGAGAACTGCTTAAATCCGCTCCCGAGGTCATGCGAGAGATAGGCTTCAAGAGGGCACTCATTGTCCATGGTCTAGCTGAAGATGGAATCAGTGGAATGGACGAAGCCTCTACATTAAACGAAACTCTGGTGGCGGAACTCAAAGTTGATGGCAGTATTGAACACTATTCATTTTTCCCGGAGGATATAGGTATCCGCCGAGCCGATAGAGAGGATTTGCTTACCTTTGACAATGTCGCCGAAGGAGCCGTGGGACTGCTGAAAATACTAAAGGGCGAAGATGATGGTCCGAAATCCGATGTAGTATGCCTTAATTCGGCGTTGATCCTATATTTAATGGATATTGCCACCACCATTAAAGAGGGTTATGAGCAGTCAAAGAATATCATAGCTTCGGGACAGGCTTTAGACAAGCTTAAAGCATGGGTTTCACATCAAAATACACAACCAGAGTTAGGCTTACGAAGACTGGAGGGCTTGTTAGCGCTGTAGGTTGTCGAATGAACCAATTTCCAGGAGGTCAGTAAAATGTATGAGATGTTTGCCATCAAGTGCAATGAAGGTTACTTGCGGATTGTCAGCGATAAAGAAGTGGCCTGTGTAGCTATAACCAAGGCATCGGTGTTTGGCGCGGAGGGCATGGAAAGAGCTACAAAGGCCATGGAAGTTGGAAAACTCATGGGCTTAACCGACCTTAGAATAGTAACTCTGCAGGTCATTGAAAAGGATCCTAGCTCTTAGCATCAACACAT
>NZ_CEVWNY010000092.1:0-12272 GCF_982384815.1 Desulfitobacterium sp.
GACATGCTGATTACCGCAGCAATATCGGAATAAGCACCGCCGTCCACTAGATAGGTAATCTCCGCACCACGAATCTTTCCTTCCTTGGTTGCCCCCAGTTTGACTTTAGCATCTAAACCAATGCGGCAGGGGGAACTGGTCATATCCTGCTCCCGGGTATTAACCAAGCGGACAAGTCTGCCACCGACCGCTTTCGAGGCTACATAGGCAATAAGCTCTAATTGTACCGCGGCCTTGCCCCCGAAAGCTCCGCCCACTAAGGGGACATTCACAGTAATCATTCCGGCGTCGACTTGGAAATAGCGGCTGATCAGCTTGCGAATCACAAAGGGTGCCTGAGAGGCGGAATTAATAATTACCCGGCCATTAGGCTTGATCTCGGCACTGACTGTCCGGGTTTCTAGGGCAATGTGATCAGACTGGGGCAAGGAATAACTTCCTTCCACAATGACTTCGCTTTCCGCCCAAGCCTTGCCGATATCTCCTTTGCGAATCTTGGTTCGATTAGCGATGTTTGTATTTAACTCCGGGTAAATTAGTTTGACCTTACGATACTGGTGAATATCCTCATGGACTAAAGGGGCATTACTCCGGATCGCTTCACTGGGTGAATTTACAACAGGCAGGGGCTGGTATTCCACCTGCACCAATTCCGCGGCCTTTTTAGCCTCTAACTCGCTATTGGCAATGACTACTGCCACCGGTTCTCCATAGTATCTAACCTTCCCCCGGGCAACCATTGGCCTGTCTTCAAGATATGCACCGGTCATAATCGGGAAGTCATGACCGGTCAGGACCGCCTGCACTCCAGAGCTTTGTAAGGCCTGGGAAGTATCGATATTTTTAATGATGGCATGGCCATAGGTACTGGTAACCAGCCGAACATGGAGTAGCTCCGGGGTAATATGATCACCGATATATTTGACCGCTCCCGTCACTTTGTCAATGGCGTCTCTTCTTTGAACATTCGCTCCGACAGTCTGCAAAGGTGTTCCTCCTAACCCGTTCGTGCTCCGGAATAACTCAACCTAGATTTTTCTATAGCTTTCCCCCTGGAAAATAAAAATATCAAAAATTTCCTCTGCCCTTAACTTCTTGTTAACAGCGGGGACAGGAATATAAACATGTATTAGCAAGCCACCATATACTGGTAAATAGAAAGGAGGAATTACTATGTTTTTTGGCCAAAACCGCTTCTTAGGTCAACCCGGTGGCGAGAATCTGACTACAAATCCCGATTTTCTAAATCAAGGTTCGCGCCCGATGCCCTCAGGTCTCCAGAGATTCTTAAACAAAAAAGGCATCAACTCTCCCGAGGATCTTAACAATCGTCTCCAATACGCTCCCCGTATGCCCTTTAGAAGACCGCGCTAAGCAGTAAATTAAGGGCACAAAAAAGAAGAGCGAATCCGCTCTTCCTACTTACTGTTTATTGCTAACTTTTTTGCTAATTGCTATTGGCCTTTGCTCTTTACCTATTTCCTTGGATCATGATCCTCCATCTGTTCCATCAGTTTCTGAATAGCCTTTTTCTCAATGCGCGAGACATAGGAACGAGAAATTCCCAAAGCTTTGGCGATCTCCCTTTGGGTCCGCCTAGGGCTGTTCAAGAGCCCGTAACGGAGCTGCAAAACATGCCGCTCCCGTTTGGTCAGGTTCTTGACCTTATCTAGGAGAACTCTCTGCTCAAATTCACTTTCGATCCGGTCGGAGATTGCTTCCCCCTCGGAAGCCAAGACATCCATGAGGGAGATTTCATTCCCCTCTTTATCGACACCGATGGGATCGTAGATAGAGACTTCCCCACGGGATTTTTTCAGGGAACGCAGATGCATAAGGATTTCGTTTTCGATACAGCGTGCAGCATATGTGGCAAGTTTTGTGCCCTTGCCCGGGTCAAAGGTATCAATACCCTTAATCAGACCGATGGTGCCAATGGAGATCAGATCATCGCTGTCCTCTCCGGTCCCGTCAAACTTCTTGACTAGATGGGCCACTAAGCGAAGATTATGCTCAACCAGCTTATTGCGGGCATACTCTGCTTTGGTCAAATCCTTTACTGTAGCCTCGGGACTCTTGCTTGCCCGAAGAACCCGGAGGTAATGGGCCTCATCCTGCTCGTTAAGGGGTTGAGGAAAAGCATTATTATTGATATAAGAGACAAGAAGGGTTACCCCCTTCAAGATTGTTAAGGCAACACTAGCTACCAGAATTTCCGTCAACATAATCTGCCACTCCTTTCGTTCTGCTCTAGCACTGAACTAACCCGCCCGGGTCCCCCGCTTCGATAGGCTGCGGGAGTCTAAGGGCGGTTAAGTCCAGTATGGACTCGACTAACATTCAGTAGAGAGTGAATCCCTCCTAAATAAAGTCTCGCTCAATACCTATGCAAAAGGAGCTGGAATTCTGCTTGACCTATTCAAGTACTTGAAAAATGTATACCGCATATTTTGCCTATTCACCGGAGATACGAAGGATTATCTACACTACCAAAAATAAAAAAGCATAGCCATTTGACTATGCTTAAACCCCTGCCTAACTTTACCCTCCGTTGAAGAATTGTTTATCTGACTTTTGCCTCCAATATTTCTATTCTTTTGCGGAGTTCGTTTATTTCGGTTTTATCGTCCCTGATTTCCTTTACAGCTTGCCAAGTTATTTCCAGCTTAGATGATATTTCATCTAACTTATCAGCTTCTTATGCGTTTCCCGACTGTCTGCTCTTAAAGCTTTTATGTCTGACTCCATTTTCTCCAGTTTATTCAAGATAATTTCTAATTTATCCATAGATTATCCCTCCTGATAATATGTTAGCATGACCCATGCAAGGCGAACGGCTAAAATAATATCCTTATAAGGAGTATTTTATCTATTGCGTCGTAATCTTAATTTTACCTTTGGGGCAAGTGGTATCAGAATATTATTATATGTTTTTACAACTTGTTGATAAAAGTTATTAACTTTAGGAACTTTTACACTAATAATTAACGCATAAGGAATTGGATTAGGTTTTTTAATTGGTTGCCCGTCTTCGCGCTTATGATAATAAATATCAAAGCACGGTTTATTAATCGATGAGGAACGAAATCTCTTCGTTGCTTTAAGACAGGGTTCCCACTTATAGCCATCTTCACGAAGGCTATATTCATTTAATCCAACATTTCCTTCACTAAAAAATGTCTTTGTATTTGCATTTTCTGCAATATTACCATCATCTTTTGCTTTAAAGTTACTAGTATCTGGACGAAATCTAACCTCTAGCCCACCTCTTGTGTAAGCGTTCGGATAACTCGGATCAACATTGGGTGAAATTACGAGCGTTGCAGTTATTGTTATATAACCTTTTAGCTCAGTATCTGGCATTGGAATAGGAGCTCTAAGAAAATCCTTGGGTGGCAGTTCCCCCTGATAAATAACAAGTATTTCGTCACTTTCACAACTTATCAAATGATCTAAATCCGGTACAACTCTTCCCCACCCTACATCCATTTTACTTGCTTCACCGCTTTCTGCCTTGTGAATTAGTAGTGCTCTTAATGCTAATAATCCAAAGTCATTTCCTAATTGCATACTTACTCCTACAGCTGTACGTAATAAGTATGGAGAAGCCAAGCTTGTCCCAGAACATCCCATCGCAAAAGCTCCATTAGCATTAGAAAGAGCATAGAAGGGTTCCTCATCAGTTCCACCATATATGAGAATTTCTGGTTTTACAACACCAGGGGTTCTACCTGGACCAACCGCACTATAGTCTGCACGTGCCCATTTTTCACCTCCCTCGTTAGTACAAGCACCCACAGCAATTGCATTCACTGCATCAGAAGGTGGTTGAACTCTATTAAGTCCACTATCAGCATCACTATTACCGTTATTTCCCACGGAAACAGTTAAAAATCTTTTCCCTTCAGATAAATGCTCATCTATGACAGCTGACCATCTCGTAATCTCATCATCTTCGATAGGAATATCTGGCCCTAGGCTAATATTTATAAATTTATATTTTTTATCCTCATCCTTGCTAAGTATGTTGCTAATTCTATCTAAAACATCATAATACTCAAGGTCTCCATTTTTACCAGTATTTTTATCGATAACCCTAAAATGATCAACGGCACATATCGGTTGCTCTGCTTCTTCATCAGGTGTAAGTGGTCCAAATAAGAAAGCTGAAGTCACTTGAGTACCATGGTTAATGTGCTTTATGCTAGGTTGCCCAATTTCATCAGGTTCTATTGATCTGACCCATTTAGAGAGGGGTACTTTTTTAGAGACCCCACCATCAAATATTGCTACTCTCAAATTTGGATTAATACTGTCTTCTGAAGGTAGTTTTACCCTTACTAATGGACTGTCTGTTTTTATAACGGAAGATTGGATCGTCCTAATTCTAGGCATAGCCCTTACTACTCTTATATGTGAGTATTGTGCAATTCTTTCCACTTGGTTATATGTAGTGTGAACTGGTATAAAAGCTAATCCTTTAACAAAACGCATATGATCCATAATCGGTACTGATTGATTCATCTGGACAAATTCTTCAAAAGAGTCAATTATTTCTTCGTCCGAAAAATCATGCAAAACTACTTCTAACATAACTTCTTGGTTTATTGAATTGGGCGATTCGATATATCTAATTTTATCCAACACATTATAGGAATTAAATTCTTCAATATGTGTTAATTGAATCGAGAACTTACTCTCATCGGGAAAACTCATTATGTTACTGGCTAGTTTTTTCAAGTTACTTCTTTTAGACATAACAAATAATTGATCGGTTAAAGCTACTTCCGGGTGGTTCTGAACTCCCCACTCCTTTGGACTTACCTTTTTCGATTTACCACCTACCACCTTAAATTCCGCTAAATTTATAAAATCAGAGGGAAAATCACTTTTTGAAATATAACGGGGGTGCATAGTTAATAAAGCTGTAACCTTGTCATTAGGACAAGCTTCACTAGGCAATTTCATAAATTCTTCCGAAGCGGATTCAAGCCACTTAGACATCTGTTTTTTTGCAGTTGCAATATCATATGGTGGATTTTTGGGACCGGAATTAGTTTTAATCGATACAACACTTGTTAGCCGCTCCCCATAACCAAGTAGATAATTGTTATTTTCATCACTCATGTACGCCCCTCCCAACATCTTTAGTATACTTTCGCACGGTTTCCCTAGATAAGCCAGTTAATTCTGCAACTTTTCTCTGCGAATATCGTTGTTCTACTAATTTTTTAGCTAATTGGATTTTTCCGTTCTTGGATAATTCCTTGCTTGAAATATTCAGCTTTTTTTCTAAGACATTTATTAAGGGTAATTGCTTTATTATACTTTCTCGTTTTGCATTGTTTACTAACATCGTAATCTCAGCATAAGTAAATCCTTCAAATGCAATTGAAAGTGTGTCAAGAAACTCCACCATCTCATTAGTGAACTCTCTACCTAGCAAATCTGTTATCGTCAACCTAATTTGCTCTGATGTAGGATTCGGGAAATTAATTGTATTTTCAAATCTTCTCCAAACCGCAGAATCTAATAATTCTGGGTGATTGGTTGCTGCAATTAATACTCCTTTAGATGACCACTCATCTATAGCTTGGAGTAAAACATTTACAAGTCTTTTCAACTCCCCAATATCTGAATCATCATCTCTTTTTTTAGCTATAGCATCAAATTCATCTAATAGTAAAACTGATGGAATCTTTTGAGCGTAGTCTAATACTGTCCTTAAGTTATTTCCAGTCTTTCCTAAATAACTACTCATAACCGCAGCTAGATCTAAAGTAAATAACGGTCTATTCAATTTTGCCGATATCCATTTAGCAGCATATGTTTTACCGACTCCAGGTGGTCCCGTAAATAAAATTGTCCTGGTTGGTGCTAAATTAAATTCATATAGTTTATCCTCAAATTCTCTTTCCTCTATAATAGAGTATAATTTTGACATAACATCATCTGACCAAATTGGATCTTTTTCAAATTCCGTAAATTCTCGTTTAATTAATTCTAGCTTACTATCAGTATCAATTGGTAAAGGATCATTAAGAATATGTCTTGTTAAACCCACGTTATTACTTGCACTTTTTATCAATTGCTTAATTGTTACCGCCAATTCAGGGCGGTATTTCATAAATATTTTCGTGTCTTTTTTTAGAAGTGCAATAACATCTTGTTCATTACCTGATAGCGCCAACCGAGCCAAATGGACATATTCTTGATATATATCACTCATTTAGACCAATTCTCCTTATAATCCTTATTGTTAAAGCTTTTATATTTGGTCTAATTATATCATGTAATCAACAATTTAGTCCACTTATTAAAAAGAATCGGGTAGGAGAACACTCATTATTTTAAGTGGCCGACCTCTACACACCGTACGTACCATTCGGTATACGGCGGTCCAAAGTTTACACGTACTTTGCAGAATAATATTCACTAAAGCTAAAGTATCCGACTCGCCTGAATTGCTCGTTGGATAGGGCTTTTGTCAAGATGTGGCTATGGGCTGTTCACCAATAGCCATTTCTTGTATTTGCCCACATCCAGGCTTGTTCTCCATGTATGCCTGCATTCTTTAGGCTTTCAAATCGTGTTCGAACTTTCTTCCATCGCTTCCAGGTCACCGTTCTTATGCGACTTCTTAGCCATTCGTCTAGCTTCGCAAGCAGATTCTTCGCATCGACTAGCATAAAATAATTCGTCCAGCCTCGTACGATTTGGTTGAGTTTTATCCTCCGTTTCTCGATTCCTATACCATTGCCTAGTCCAATCACTTCTCGCCTTGAATCATAGAATGAGTAATCTTATGGCAATCATGGGCTCCTTGGGAAATAAGATAAAGCCTCACCTCACTTTTTGCGCCTGATACTATTCGTGTTCCTCGGGTCGGAATTTTGCCGATGGCTTCCTTCGAATTCCACCCCACGGTGGACACCCTTGCCTTAAGCTAATGGTTGGTTACTACATACCCCCATAACGGACTACCGTCTAGTTAATCGCCATGCGTGGCGCACCATTACAAAGCCCCTCACTTCAAGATGAGGGGCTTTGTAACCTTAAACATATAAAACACTAATGATATTTCATAACCCTTTTATCGACACCGATGATGCCAATGAAGATCAGATCATCGCGGCTATTCATATCTAATAGAGAAGATCTAACCGACTTTTTCCATTTTCTTCTCAAGTGCTTCGATTCTTTTTCTGAGTTCGTTAAGCTCTGATTTATCATCTCTTAACTCTCTTACAGCTTGCCAGGTCATATCCAGCTTTTTGTTGAGTTCAGTTCCAAGGTTATCAATTTTGTCGTGTATAGTTTTGTTTTCTGACGTAAATGCTCTCTCCATCGCGGTTAGCTTGTCCAGGATTAAATCAGCTTTATCCATCACTTATCCCTCCCTGATTTTCACTCCTCGACAAAAGAATACCAGAACAAGGAAACTGAAGCAAGGTGAAAATCAATCAAAAATAGCCCCCCATCTCATATGAAAATGGGGGGTGTTATAGCATCACTTAGGTTCTACTGTAGTTTCGGTTTTGACAGAACATTAATGTTCAAGACTTCGGCATTAAGATCCAAATTCTCATATTCTGAGTCTTTATAGGTAAGATACCTATCCCGGTAAGTGGCCTTACTCACAACCAAAGGGTATTCTCCTACCGGAACAGTGTTGGCTACTTTAATCGTAAATTCTGCTTCATAGGAACCGGCTTTTAAAGGAGCTTGTTCGGAAGCCGGAAAGATCATTTTCTCTTCTTCAACAGTAAAGTTATAGGAATTACCCGCTGCATCTTTGAGCTTACCCGCTGTGTAATTGATTTTCCCTTGTACGTAATCGGGCAATTTCAAATCCATACTCAAGTGCTTCACATCACCGCGTAGATTAAAGGAGAGTAGTGCTTTGCCAAAGCCGTTGCTCACGGTGTATAGCACTGCTTTGTCAAATTTTACGGAATTGACTATCGACCCGGTAGTATTAAATTCAATGGCTTTTTCCGGATTTCCATAATTTAGAGTAGCCGTTTGCGTATTGCCGGTTGCAGCTTCATATCCTACCGGTGGGATAATTGTGATATCATAGGTGCCGGAAGGAAGGATCACCATACTGCCCTTATTGTCGGTGCCGCCGGTCTGAAGACGGACAAAACCCGAAGAGCCGGTTGTCCCGTAATAAACTACACCGGTCGCCTTATTTTTGACCTGCACCGGGACATCCTTCACCCCTTTGGCAATTCCGTTATCGCCGGTTTTCGATACGGATATATTCAGGGCAGCACTTTTTACATTGGCAGTAAAGCTATTGGCCGTGTAGTATAACCCCTGAGCACTATAAGTGTCATAGGTAAAACGGTTATTTACCTGATAATTACCCGGCTTATTAAAGGTTGCCTGTAGGGTAAGATCCTGGGTCCCCGTAACAGAATGTGCCAGCTCATTCCCGGAGGTATACCAGCCGTTTGACGGTGGTGCATATATCCCCACTTCTGAATTGCTGTTCTTAACCGTATTGATATCGGTCCATAACCTGATATTGGATAACGCCCCAATATCTTGACAAATGACCTTATAGCTCAAATCGGCCTTATCACCAACGAGATACCCGTTTGCTACCGGAACCATCAAGGCAAGATTTGGTCTTTCGTTGACGAGGGTCACTGTTTTTATTCCTTGTGCACCGTGAGCATCGGTTGCCACAATTTTGACGGCAAAGGTTTGCTTCGTGGGTATTGTGAGTCCCAGCAGCTTCTCCGAACGCGATTCCCCATTGAGGACTGCAGTTTTGTCTTCGGCCAGGTAGCTCTTGACTAGGGTAAATTCACCATTGTTTTTCTTATCGACGAATATCTGCACATCCAAGGTCTGTTCCCCGTCAAAATCCTCGGCCATAAAATCAAAACTTAAGCCCGTGCCGACATCCACATACTGCCCGTCTTGGATTCCGGAAACGCTGACGACGGGAGCGTGATTGGCACCACGGATCGCCTTGACCATAGTATTGACGAATAACTGTTTCTCTGTTAAATAGTCACCCGGCTTAACATGGCCGGTACCCGAATAGGTAATATTTCCTTTGGAATAAGTGTAATAGTCGTTGCGCCCGTCATTACTGTCAAAGGTGTAACCATTGTTGCTACCGGATAAAGTATAAAAGGGAACAACATCCTCATCCTCTAAATTCAATTGAAAATATTGGTGGTGGGTTTGTGAAACTTTAATATTTCCTAGTATATAGGGATAATTGGTAACCAAAGCATCGTTTAATTTGACCGCATCATTGGACCTAGGGAAGTCCCCTTTTTTAGCCCGGGTTAAAGTTAGCCAAGAAAAACCATACCGTTTATCCGTGGTCCCCTCATAAATATCCTGGCCAATCATAGTACGAAATTCTCTGGTTATATTACGCCCCCACCCCGTGGTATTTGCAACCTCGAAAGTAAGCGTATCATGAGTAAACATAACGCTTTGTCCAGAAGCAATATAATCCTTTATTTTCCGGATTGCTTTGGTATTGGTAATATCATCATCTTTCGTACCATACATGTCGGCAAATCCTAAGACAACCATATCGTATTTACCGTTTAATTCATATTTGTCAGGGTTCTTATTAAATTCCCGAACCGAAAGCATATCAATATTAATCTTATATTCATTGGTATCCAGCATATTTTTGCCTTTATCGTCCTTTAAGGTACTGAGATCTAAGGTATTTCCGCTAGGATACAATTGCAAAACGTTGATAGTCATTTTGCCGGAAGAATTGTAAGCGGCATAGCCTGTTTGATAATCTTGAGCCCCTGTAGTACGGTCGCGGACCACGATTTTCCAAGGAAGAACTCCCGTGTAATTCCCCGGTAGGGGCCAGTTTAAAGTATAGCCTTCTCCGGAAGAAACCCCCGAAAGCTTAGCAACTACTTCCTGTTTGGTGATCTTCTGATTTTTATCTACAACATCTTTGAAGATCCCGTCTCCGTTCACGTCCACATATAAGGTAACATCCATATTGTTTTTACCGGGGTTGTTCAAATCAAAGGCAAAGGACATGGCATTGTTCTTTTCATAGCTTTGCTGTGTCCCATCATAAGCCTTGGGCTGTGAAACCAGGGTAATTGTAGGGCGTTTCTTAGATGCGATATATTGTTTTTTCATCTCACTATATAAAGCACTTTTCGTCATATTACTGCTTACTTTAAATATCTTATTGTAAACCGGCTTAGTAGAAGCCTTTGGATTTTCTTTATAAAAATTCTTATATAGTTTGGTATTGCTTTTGTCATTTTTTTTGGTATCGCTAAAGATAGTATCGGTAAAGAATGTCGGTTGGCCGCTGTCAATAAAGTCCAGCAGCATTTCCGCTCTGCGGTTGGTTATATCGACACCGCTATATGTTTCATTTTTTGAACCCTGAAATGTACCAAATGTTGATCCTTCAGCTTTATATGTCCCGAAATACTCACCGATATACACAATATCATATTGACCGTTTATTTCATCAATACTGCTGATAAAATGGTTCATCGTCATTTGGGTAGCTTTATAGGTATATGTTCCGTCAGAATAACTTGGATCTAAAAGGTACTTTTCCGTACTCATCGTTCCATTCTCCGTGCTTCTTACCGGTCCCGGCTGGACCTCCAAGACCCTAAGAACCGTAGTGCTGCCGGCTGCCGCCGCTATTTGAGGATGTCCCACCGTCATCCCCGTCAACACCATCGCAGCGATGAGGATAATCGCTGCGGCTGTTCTCATGGTTTTGTTCCCCATCATCTCATCTCCTTTTCAATCGATATTTCTAAAATAGTAACGATTGGAAATAGTGGTTTTGCTTCCGGTACCTATGGGCACCTGAGTTGTGACCGTAACTTGAACCCCCGTGGTTAACGGCTCTCCCTTTTCATTAAGTCCCGTATAGTCTGAAATATCCGGTTCAGCTATTAGGTTTTGGTCATGAAATGGTAAAATCTTGATAGAGATAACATTAGTAGCTATTATTTCGCTGGATTCGAAGCCTCTTTGAAAACTAAGCTTATTTCCGTTTACAAGATACCGATCTTGGGTAATCCCATCCGCCTCCAATAAAGTAAGGGAAGAGATATTATAATCACTATTCACCTCAATATCAGCAATCCGCCTAGCCGCCAAAATGCCGGTCCCGGCGTCAATACCCGGAATACCGTTAGCAAGGCGATTCATTACTAAGAGGGCCTGGGATTGGGCATCCACTTCACCCCTGACATTATAGTAAGAACGGTAATTATGTGTTAAAAAAGAGCCGGCACTGCTTATAACTATTAATAAGATTACTACTGCAACCATGACTTCTATTACGGTAAAACCGGCTTGATTGCGGACATAACTTTTCATATAACCCCCGACTCCTAATTATAAAAGGTACCGGCTTAATTGGGGAATGCTATTGAATATGTCTGGTTTTCTTCCAAGCGGTAATCTTCATTACCCCGTTCATAGACCCGACATATTCAGGGGTTCCGCCGCTCTGCAAAATTTCGGCTTCAGAATATTCTCTTGTAATGTCAGTCTCATCCGGTCTCTGCGCAAAGAGACTGCAAACACCACCGGCATACCTTGTTTTATTTATCCATAGCTCTTTAAAAAAACGGTTCCGGATAAATTCCCCGTCATTATTAAAGGTCTGATCTCCCTTCATCAGGGTAATGCCACTGCCGGAGCTAAGCAGGCCGGTATAGTTCAGATCACCTACTACATAAAGGGGACCTTGGACGACAATAAGCCCACGCAGGCTGCCACTTTCCGCATTGATAACTTTAAAGTTACTCCCCAACTTTGCCTTAAGGGCTTCAACCTCTGCGGAAGCACCGGTTCCTTGGATAATCACTGCCTTGCCGGAGTCGCCGCAGGCGTAAAAGTGTTCAACCAACCCACCATTGTTTTCTATGTATTCCCTTTCCGCCCATACTGTGTTTTTCAACCAGCCCTTGGCAAGGCTGACCGGAGGAGCATCGGAATTGTTGCTTAGGTTCGAATCCCCAAGGAACTGGGTAAATTTAGTGTACTCCTGACTAAAACCGGACAGTAACGGAACTGCATCTGCTATTTGACCGGCTTGAGCAAAAAGGCGGTTATTCGAAATATAATTTCCAAGGGTAAACAACGGAGTTTTGGCCAGAAAGATATAGCCGCCGCCTAAATTAAAAATTCCTGTTCCCTCCGCCGCGTCCTGCAGCTGGGCATAGCGGGCGTATTTAGCCTTATCCTCAAAGGTCATGTCCTTATAGTTGCCTGCTTCGTCC
>NZ_CEVWNY010000093.1:0-12240 GCF_982384815.1 Desulfitobacterium sp.
GAAATTGAAGGTGAGATGGGAGACTCCCATGTAGGATTACATGCCCGGTTAATGTCCCAAGCTCTTCGCAAATTAACCGGAGCAATCAGCAAAAGTAAAACTTGTGTTATCTTCATTAACCAGATTCGTGAAAAAGTGGGAGTTATGTTTGGTAGTCCCGAGACTACCACCGGTGGACGAGCCCTGAAATTCTACGCCTCCGTGCGTATGGAAGTTCGGCGTCAAGACGCTTTAAAGCAAGGTCAGGATATGGTCGGCAATCGTACTAAAGTAAAGGTTGTTAAAAATAAGGTGGCTCCGCCTTTTAAGCAAGCTGAATTTGATATTATGTACGGAGAAGGGATTTCTCGGGAAGGCAGCATGGTGGATGTAGGAGCAGAGCTCAACATTGTTGATAAATCCGGGGCTTGGTACTCCTATCAAGGAGAGCGTCTTGGCCAAGGCAGAGAGAATGTCAAAGAATTCCTTAAGAAACATCCGGATATCGCCGCCGAAATCGAGCAAAAAATCCGTGCAAGTATTGGTACAATGAGTGCTCCGGCGACCGAGGATACTCAAGAGGAGCCGGAAGATTTCTAAAATGAAGGGGGCACTGGATACAGCTTTAACTTATTTATCCCGCCGTGCTCTTTCCCGCTATGAGTTGATGCAAAGGCTGGAGAAGAAGGGGTTTTCCGAGGAAGAGATCGAAAAAGCCTTAGAACGCCTCCTGGAGTGGGGTTATATTAATGACCTGGAATATAGCCGGACTTATTGCCTCAGCAAACTTAAGAGCTATGCCAAGAAACGGATAAGGTACGAACTTAAGGGACGAGGAATCGGGGAGGATATTATTGAGAAGGTTCTAAATGAAGCTTATCTCCCCGGCCAGGAGATGTCTCTTTGTTTACAGCAAGCTCAAAAACTCTGGACCGAAGAATCCAAGCGTTGGGAAACTTCCTACCAATATAAAAAAAGTTATGCGAAGTTTCCGCGGGAAGTATTTCTAAAGCAGAAAGTTGGTCAAAAGCTCCTCCAAAAGGGCTATCCTCAGGAAATGGTTTTCCAAGTCCTAAACGATAATTTAGACAGGAATTCGGAACAGGAAGAGTGAAAGCTTTTCCTGTTTCATCATGGTTCTTGACAAATTTTTCAAAAGATATTAAACTCTATTAGAAGCCCGATTCTTTTAAAATGAGACCTTTAAGGTTTTCTTATAGATTGCATCGTAGTTAGTATATAATATGGAGGTATCAAACTAGCGGCGTGTAGGTTTGTAGGAAAAAAAGGACATTTTTTGTCTTTGCTATAAAGGTTTGTTTTAAAAAGAACTGGCTTGGATCCAGTTTTTTTGTTTTATTAGAAACTAGGAGATGATAACTTAATAAGAGTGATGTTAGGAGGTGAAAGACATTTGGAATTTTCTGGGGTAATTTTAGGGGTTTTAGGAGTTTTAGGAGTAGTATCCTTAGCCTTGGGTGGCTTTTTGGGATGGCTTATTCGTAAGAATACCGCTGAGAAGCTGATAGGTTCTGCTGAGGAAGAGGCCAAACGAGTTATTGAAAATGCCCATAGTGACTCAGAGGCGAAGCGTCGCGAGGCAGTGATTGCTGCCAAAGAAGAAGTTATGCAAATTCGAAATGAAGTAGAAAAAGAGTCACGGGAACGAAGAAATGAAATTCAACGGATGGAAAGACGGGTTATTCAGAAAGAAGAATCCTTAGATCGTAAGATGGAGGGTTTGGAGCGAAAAGAAGAAAACCTTCACCGTAAAGAAGAGGAAGTCGACCAACTCAAAGAAGTCTTAACTCAAACAGTAGCCAAGGAAAAACAAGAACTAGAGCGTATTTCCGGTTTATCCACGGAGGAAGCTAAACAAATCCTTCTCCAAAGTGTTGAAGAAGAGGTTCGTTATGAATCTGCAATTATGATTAAAGATATTGAAAGCAAAGCCAAGGAAGAAGCCGAAAAGAGAGCAAAAAATATTATTTCCCTGGCTATCCAACGCTGTGCTGCCGATCATGTGGCAGAGAGCACGGTGTCTGTAGTTGCCCTTCCCAGTGACGAGATGAAGGGACGCATTATTGGTCGAGAAGGACGTAATATTCGAACTTTAGAGACTTTAACCGGAATCGACTTAATTATTGATGATACACCGGAAGCAGTTATTCTCTCGGGTTTTGATACTATACGTAGAGAAGTTGCTCGGGTTGCCTTGGAAAAACTTATTGCTGATGGCCGAATTCATCCGGCCCGGATCGAAGAGATGGTTGAGAAATCCCAAAAGGAAGTGGACCAGCGAATTCGCGAAGAAGGCGAGCAAGCAACCTTTGAGACGGGGGTTCATGGCTTGCATCCGGAAATCGTCCGCTTGTTAGGGCGTTTGAAATTCAGAACCAGTTACGGACAAAATGTACTCAAGCATTCTATTGAAGTTTCCCATTTGGCCGGTTTAATGGCTGCCGAACTGGGCGTAGATGTCCAACTGGCTAAACGGGCAGGGTTATTACATGACCTGGGGAAAGCTGTGGATCACGATACAGAGGGAACTCATGTTCAGATTGGTGTTGATCTGGCCAAAAAGTATAAGGAATCTTGGGAAGTCGTTCACGCTATCGAAGCCCATCATGGGGATGTAGAGTCCAAAACCATTGAAGCTGTTTTGGTGGCTGCTGCAGATGCTGTCTCTGCTGCCCGCCCCGGCGCACGCCGTGAAACCCTTGAATCCTATATTAAGCGTCTACAGAAGCTTGAAGAGATTGCCGAAACTTACGAAGGTGTGGAAAAATCTTACGCTATTCAAGCTGGACGGGAGATACGAATCATTGTCAAGCCGGATAAGATTGACGATGTTCTGGCTCCCAAGGTGGCTCGTGAAATCAGTAAACGCATTGAAGATGAGTTAGAATATCCCGGTCAAATCAAGGTTGTCGTAATTCGGGAAACTCGCGCGGTAGATTATGCTAAATAAGGTGAACCTTTAATCTAACTATGAGAATTGTGGACAGGTGAAATTCGCCTGTCCTTTTAAATTTCTGCACTATGCTGGGAAATATTTGCGTGCATCTTTTTGGCAGGAGTTTATATGCTGTTGACGAATAATTAAAGATAATCGGCTAACTAGGCACTACATAAGAGAAGAGGATGACATGATGTCCAATGGTGTGGATTTACTGATATCTATTCTGGTTCGCTATCCTGAAGTTTGCTCTGTTCGCTATCTGCAACCGGAGCATGCCTTAACTTTTCGTTTTATGGTATCAGGATCAGACCTTAGGGAAACGTGTGAATGTAAACTTCGTGATGCCTTGGCTGTCTACCATCGGATTGAAGATCGACCAATGGAAATTTGTCGGATCGAGCATAAGCAAGAGGAAGGAATAGCTCTTATTACGGTGACAAGAGATGTGAATAGCATGAGTCAAAATGAAGTGGGGCTTATCGTTGACCTTATTAAAGATACTGGTCGACAACTGATCTTTGAGGACGCAGAAATGCCTGAAGAGGAGCTTAGCTTTCAAGAAGAAGTAATTGGGCAGATTCTCCAGTCTTTCCGGAGCAGCCCTTTAGATAAAGGATATATCGCAGTTCGAGAGGAAGGGCGGGTCTTAGTCTACCACAGCTAGGTTGATAATAAGGTTTTAAGACGCCCCTTTTTGGGTATATCTGTATTATAAGAACTGCAATCTTTAAGAAAGATGGAAGAGCTATAATTATTGCAAGAATCTGATTATAAAACCAAGTACAAAGAAGGGAATATTAGCGTGAATATATTATTTATTGGAGATATAGTAGGAAATCCCGGACGGGAAGCTATTAAGACCTTCCTCAAACCCCTTCAGCAAGAATATGCAATCGACTTAACCATAGCCAATGGGGAGAATGCTGCGGGCGGAAAAGGGCTGACCAAAGAAGTGGCCGAAGAACTATATGGTTATGGTATCGAGTTCTTGACAATGGGCAATCATGTCTGGGACCAACGCAGTATCATGAAATATATCGACCAGGAAGCCCGTTTGATAAGACCGGCAAACTATCCCATCGGCGCACCGGGAAAAGGTTATGGTTATGTCCGGATTAAGGGCAAGAAGGTGGGAATACTCAATCTCTCCGGCCGAGTCTATCTCAATAATTTAGAAGATCCTTTTAGCGGAGCTATTCGCTGGATTAACGAAATACGTCAAGAAACCTCCATTATCATTGTGGATTTTCACGCGGAAGCGACTTCCGAAAAAATGGCTTTAGGCTGGTTTCTTGATGGTAAAGTAACCGCAGTTTTAGGTACCCACACCCATATTCAAACAGCGGATGCCCGCTTGTTGCACCAAGGAACAGCCTATATCACCGATGTAGGTATGACCGGTCCTAGGGATTCTGTATTAGGAGTAAAGAAGGAGACTATTATTAATCGCTTTCTTACTCAGCTGCCGGCAAAATTTGAGTTAGCCGACGGACCGGTGCAATTAAACGGGGTAGTACTGGATGTTGATGAGAGTACTGGGAAAGCACGATCCATCCTTACCGTGCAAAAGATAAAATAACTTAAACGCCAGGAAAAAATATTTAAAAAAGTCTGAAAGCTTACCCGAAAAAAAGAGGGTTTTTTCCACCTTCTGGAGAATACAGCTAACGTAATAATATATGTTCAGTGATTCGAACAGGAGGTTGTCGTTCATGGATGTGTTAAAAGTCTCAGCAAAATCAAGTCCAAATTCTGTCGCAGGTGCTTTGGCTGGAGTGCTCCGTGAGAGGGGAGGTGCGGAGTTACAGGCCATTGGTGCCGGTGCGCTAAATCAAGCGGTTAAAGCCGTAGCTATTGCTAGAGGGTTTGTTGCCCCCAGCGGAGTCGATCTTGTATGTATTCCTGCTTTCACCGATATCCAGATTGACGGTGAAGAGCGAACGGCAATTAAGCTTATTGTAGAACCACGTTAGAGGAAAATTGCTTAATAACACCTGTTTGCCTGGGCGACAGGTGTTTCTCTATTTTGTGGGAGGGAACAAGATGAAGGATTTTTGGGTAATTGATGGACATTGTGACAGTATTATTGATTATTGCGAAGGGAAGAGATCTTTGACAAAGCCTCAAGAAGGTGGTCACTGGGACCTGCAAAGGGCCAAGGCTGGAAAAGTCGTAATCCAATTCATGGCAGCATTCATTGAGAGCGAGTATAAGCCGGAACGAGGGACTCTGCGTGGCTTAGAGCTAATTCATGCCGCCCGGAAATTTATTGGGGAAAATCCGGAAAAAGTTTTCTTAATCCGTCAAAGGCAAGATGTGGATAGCCTTCCTGCCGCCGATAAAATCGGCTGCCTATTAAGCGTTGAGGGCGGGGAGATATTAGGGAACAGCCTATTTCTTTTAGATATTATTTATGAGCTTGGTGTCCGTGCCATAGGGCTAACTTGGAACCAGCGGAATGCCATCGGCGATGGGGCAGGGGAACAGACCGGCGGCTCTCTCACAAAATTCGGTGAGGAAGTGATTCGGCGGATGAATGAGCTGGGAATGATCATTGATGTTTCCCATCTCAATGAGGCGGGATTTTGGCATGTTCTAAAACTTAGTTGCCAGCCCATCCTAGCCTCCCACTCCTGTGCTTATGCCCTTTGTCCTCATCCGCGGAATTTGACCGATGAGCAGCTCAAGGCTTTGGCGGAAAATGGGGGAGTTGTGGGTGTGAATTTTTATCCTGCTTTTTTAACCCAAGGGACAGAAGCCGGTCTCAGCGATGTGGTAAATCATATTCACCACATTGTCAAGGTGGCAGGAGTAGATACTGTGGGTTTAGGCTCGGATTTTGACGGCATAGATCAGACCCCCAAGGGATTGGCGGGAGCGGACAAATTTGGGGCTCTAGTTGAGGTCTTACAGCTTTCCGGATTTAAGGATGAAGAAATCGAAAAGATTATGTATAAAAATTTTAGGCGTTTACTCTCTACCGTGTTAAAATAGGGAGGTGAGTTATTTTTCCCTTGAAAAGAGGTAGAGTTCATGCTTAAAGATAAGGTTAGATACCCGGAAGTGGATTTGCATTGTCATACTACGGCATCTGACGGCTTGCTCACGCCCTGGGAGCTAGTCAAGAGTGCTGCGGAAATAGGTCTTAAGGCTGTTGGGATAACTGATCACGATACTTTGAGCGGTTGGGAAGAAGCAGAAAAAGCTGGGAAACAATTTAATGTGAATATCGTAAAAGGTGTAGAGCTAAATACAGATTGGAATGGGATTGAAGTTCATATCTTGGGTTATGAGATGAATCCGAAGATTCCGATCTTACAAGATAAGCTTGCCGAATTGCGGGAAGCAAGACTTAAAAGGGTGTACACCATAACCGAAAAACTGCAAGCTTTAGGAATTCCTATTCAAAAAGTGGAGGTTGAGAAAGTAGCTAAGGGCGAATCAATTGGGAGACCCCATATTGCCCAGATCTTAGTTAATAAAGGGGTAGTAAATAGTATACGGGAAGCCTTTGATAGCTATATCGGGGCAGGTGCGCCTGCCTATGTTCCCCGTTACAAAATTACTCCTGAAGAGGGGATCGCTCTAGTCCGCCAAGCAGGGGGGGTGGCGGTGTTGGCCCATCCAGGCATATATCACCTTGACAAGGGGATTCCTCAATGGGTAAAAGCCGGTTTACAGGGGATAGAGGTTAGTCATTCTGAACACACTTTTGAAGACGAGAAGAAGTATCGTGAATTGGCAAAAGAAAATGGGTTGCTGATAACCGGCGGGTCGGACTTTCATGGTGTGGAAAGAAAGCCGGGGGTTAATTTAGGCGGCTGGGGAACTACTTATACTACTGTTGAAGAGATCCGCAAAATTGCTTGTCTGCACCATGTCTAAGTTTATTCGGTATTTATGTTTTGACACTATTCACAGGCTTAATACTTAATTATTGAGTGTAAGGCCTGTGTTTTTGTATACACTCCCTTGGTGGCTTGTACTTTGGGGGGTTAATGTTTAAGATAGTTATAGATGCTAAGGTGTTACGAATTGCTAATCATTTATTAGGAGGTAAGGCTTTGAAAGCTCGACGATTGAGTAGCCTCGGGGCTTCTGTATTTACAGAAATGGATGATTTAAGGAGGGAACTGGAGAAAGACGGTAAAGATTTGATCAATCTCAGTATTGGCAGCCCGGACCGTTCACCTTCGGAAGAAATTCGCAAAGTATTAGCCGAAGGGGTGCTAAATGGCAAAAACTATGGTTACACGCTAAGCCGGGGGACGGTAAATTTTCTAACTGCTTGCGCAAATTGGTATAAAGAGCGGTTTGGGGTCGATTTGGATCCCGAAAAAGAGGTCCTGCCGCTAATGGGGTCTCAAGACGGGCTTGCCCATATTTTTCTGGCTTTATGCGATCCCGGTGACCTGGCTTTGATCCCTGATCCCGGCTATCCTATTTATACAGCAGGGTTGATCTTAGCCGGTGGCGAAAAGTATCCTTTGCCCTTACGGGAGGAAAATGGCTTTTTACCGAAACTTTCCGAGATACCTTTAGAAATTGCTCAAAAGGCTAAAATAATGTTTTTAAATTATCCCAATAATCCCACTGCGGCTGTGGCATCTCTCGCTTTTTTCGAAGAGGTTGTTGACTTTGCCAAGAAGAATAAAATTGTGGTATGTCACGATGCAGCCTATTCGGAGTTAGCCTTTGACGGTTATCGTCCGGTTAGCTTCTTGCAAGTACCAGGTGCTAAAGATGTAGGGATAGAGTTTCATTCCGTCTCTAAAACTTATAATTTAGCAGGAGCCAGACTCGGATTTGTTGTAGGTAATTCCACAGTCGTTGCTGCTCTGGCTGAATTGAAATCCAATATTGATTATGGAGTTTTTGCACCTGTTTTACAAGCCGGTGCATATGCCTTAGGTGCTTCCCAGGAAAATGTGGAAAGGAACCGTGATGCTTATCAAGAGCGCCGGGACATTTGGGTGGAAGGGTGTGCTGAGGCGGGCTGGAACATGCCTTCCCCACAAGGTTCTATGTTTATCTGGGCACCGGTGCCCACAGGGCAGGATTCACGGAGCTTTGCTTTTGATTTGGCCCGGAAAGCAGGGGTTATCCTAGTCCCCGGAGTGGCCTTTGGGGAATATGGTGAGGGCTATGTGCGAATTGGTTTGGTTCAAGATCAGGAAGTCATGAAGGAAGCAGTGAAACGAGTTCAGGAGTTTATGGCCAATAAGGGTTAAAAAGTCTAACCCTGGCATAGAATACATAATATATGTAGACTATGACTAGGGGGGTTAGTGGCTTGGAGGTCCATGAAGAGATCAAGAACCTTCGCCAAGAGCTTAAGGCTGCTAAAGATCGTATCAACGAGTTAGAACAGCGTGTAGAGCATCTGAGAGTTAGCCGCAGGGTTCTCATGAATCTATTGGAAAAAGTTGAGCGGGAAAAAGTGGCCTTAATTCATAAGTTAGAAAAAGAAAATATCCGTTTGCAACGGGACAATACCCGTTTTGCCAAATGGATTTTTTCCAAAAATCGTGAAATTGTCGAGCTCCAAGAAAAGATTGAAGAATACCAAGAGAAGGCTTAACCAAACTGGTTAGGCCTTCTTTTTTTAGTGTCGGTTGTCTGCCGCATAAAGGATGCGCCCATCCTGGCTATGCGGGTGATGATGCTCAAGTATAAGTTCTACGACCTGAGGGGATAAGCCGATTTCCGCGGCCATTTCCGCACTCCATTGGGGATGATCCTGAGCTGTCCGCAGGGGAACTGCTACAGGAGACGAGGAATGGAGCAAGTAGTTCCAAAGCGGTGACGGCAATTTTTGTAACAATACGATGCTAATCCTCTCCCAAATCTTCAATGGATGCCTTCCTTTACCACAATCGTGAAGAAGGGCCGCAATCAGGAGATGGTCATCCCGAATTCCTGAAGTCCATAAATCTAAAGCCACATCCAGAGCATGGCGTTGCTCGGGGAGGGGTTGAGACTGAAATAATTGAAGAGAGTTTGGGGAGAGGATGGACTTAGCCCAAGCCAGTTCCTCTGTTTTAAATCTAGGGTGGATGGCATGCCAAAACTGGCGAATACGGTAAAACATCATGACCACCTTTTAAATAGTTACTACTGTTGATATTGTACAATGTCAAATTAATGAGCACAACTTATGGGCGCTACCTTCCAACCTTCAGAGAGGTCGAATCCCTAGCTGGAGGAAGCCTCGTTTAAATAAGTAAATATTCCTGTTTATTGGCAGGAAAAATATGGAATGAAGCGAAAGGATAAATAGATTATTTGGTTTTATGGCGAAGGATAATTTTCAGGGGTGAAAAGGGGGAGCGTTAATGTCCGAATTATCTCGACGTGAGCGTAAGAAACTGGAAACTTATGACCGGCTTTATCAATGTGCTATGGACCTTTTTCGAAAGCAGGGATATGAAGATACTTCAATCGAACAGATTACTCAATTGGCTGATGTGGGTAAGGGAACATTCTATAACTATTTTCCCACGAAAGAGGCGGTAGTTTTGGAATATTCACGAAGAAAATACCAAGAAATGATCGCTTCCGGGCGTGAGGCCGGTTATACCTTAAAAGAAAGGCTGGATCATGTGCTTAAGAATTGGGTGGATTTTTTGACTCGGGAGCAAGAGTTCGCTTGGGTTGCCGTAAAATATCGAGCGGGAGCGGAGCTTGATAAGGGACTCCACTACGGAATTATTGGGATTCTGAGTCATGGACAAAGAATTGGTGAAGTGAGCAAGCGTTATGATCCGGTTTTTCTGGCGGAAAGCTTGGAAGGTATGGTTTTACAGAACTTTCTGCATTGGTTTGTTACCGGGGAAGGTGATTTGGTTAAGGACATGGATAATGTGGTTAACTTATTTTTTGAGGGACTTCAGGAACATAAACTTAGGGCCTAAATATTTCACCCGCAAATATCTCATCTGCAAAGGTTGTTCTGATCTTCCCCTTGATGAATATAAGTGTCAAGGGGTGATTTATTTATGGAGCGTAAAAGTGCCCGATCCTATGGTTTGTGGATGGGGGAATTGCCCACCGGATTAAATAATGATGTTACTGATGTTCCCGGAGTGCTGGTGGGGAACATTTCCTTGATTAAGGGTATGGGGCCTCTGATTCCGGGCAAGGGCCCTGTCCGTACCGGCGTTACGGCGATTCGCCCGCATCCTGGAAATCTTTATCGTCAACCTTGTTGGGCTGGAATCCATGTCATAAATGGGTTCGGCAAGTCTCTTGGGGTACCTTATCTCCAAGAAGTTGGCATACTTAATTCGCCTATTTTATTAACGAATACCTTAAACGTTTATGAAGCGGCCCAAGGAATGCTTACCTATTTGTTACAAGAGAATCCTGAGATTGGCATTGATGCCAGAACGCCCAACCTTGTTGTTTTTGAGTGTGATGATTCGTATCTTAATGATATTAGGGGCCGGCATGTGAAACCTTGGGATACAATTCTAGCCCTTAACCGTGCTTCGACCGGGCCTATCCCCCAAGGAAATGTAGGGGCTGGAGTTGGGATGTCTTGTTTTCAACTTAAAGGAGGGATTGGTAGCGCCTCCCGAGTGGTTAGATTAAAGGAAGGTGGAAGGCAATTTACAATCGGTATGCTGTCTCTAAGCAATTTCGGTAAGTTGGATGACTTTTTGCTAAATGGAATCCCGGTAGGGTTAGAACTTGGGATGCTGGTAAAGGGGGAGGTGCCGGGTTCCCTGATTCTTATTGGCATGACTGATGCTCCCCTTAACCGCTGGCAATTGAGAATGCTGGCCGAAAGGGCAGGATTGGGCCTGGGAAGAACGGGCGGGGTTTCTCGCCTCGGCAGCGGGGAATTTTGCCTGATGGTTAATACTAAAGGCATGGCCTTGGCAGAGGCTATAAGTGATTGGGACCTTGATCCTCTTTTTAAGGCGGTAGTGGAATTAACCGCGGAAAGTATTTGGAATTCCTTGTTTTTGGCCACCACAATGGAAGGACGGGATGGGCATATCAGGAGGGCTTTGCCAACTCCTCAAATATTAAATAGGTTTGGCTCCTTTTTGGGTTAAGATGTCATGATGTCCTCATTGTGAGCGTAAGTATGTAATGTGACAAAAAATAAGGGAGGATCATTGTGAATAATTGGCTTGAAGTTTGGGAGCATCATCCCGATGTTTTTATTGTACAAAATTGGCAAGAGTGTTCGCCGGAAAAAAGAAAAGATTTGCGGTTACCCTCGCAATTTAGCTATTATTTTGGCGGAGAAACAGCTTTAAGAGTTGGGATCGTAGCAAGTAATACTCTGCCGAAAGAAGAGGAGTTTTTATTGGCCGGTTTGCTTTGGGCTAACCGTTTAAGCAATGGAGCGCGAACGGTCATCTATTTTGTTGCCCCGGATTTTTCACCTTTCTTCTTAGATGCTTTAGCAAAAATAGGGGGTCGGATCAATGCCAAGGGGGTCTACTGGAGGGAACATTTATCACCAAGCCTCTATTTGATTCCTGATCCGGTGGGAGGTATTCAGCAGAAAATCTCAATCGGTGAACGAAGACCTAATTGGTTGAAGTGGAAGCGGGAATTAAATCCGGTAGCTCAGCATCAGCTCTCCATTGTGCAAGGATTCTTTGAGCAATTGAAAAATAGAGGAGTGCGGTGTGAGCTAAAGCCTCAAACCATTTCTTTTCTATGGGGAAATATCGAGATAGCAGAAATTAAGCGTAAAGGAAAAAAGTTTGACTTAATGACTAAGGTTAAATGGGAGCGGAATGGGGAAAAGGCTCAAAATCTTCTGCGTCAAGGGTGGGTGGACGCCTCCGGTGAATTGGACAGTGAGTTCTGCGGAGCGGTCTTAAGGATTCTGGATATTCTCGAAGGACGGGAGAGGGACGGTCAATTAAAACCGAGGGAAAGGCTAGCCTTGTGGTTGCATCAAGGTAATGGTATTTTATCTTCTTTATGGGGAACCCCCAAGGAATGGCCATGGTTGCCAAAGGATCGCAGTGAAAATTGGGTTTCTGATTTAGGTCAGTGGTTTTATTTTGAAGGGAATGATCAAATTAGTGTGGTTTGTCCAATTCTCGATAAACCTTTAATTCAAGCGAGTTCGGCTATCCTGTTGTTTAGTGTATTAGAAAAAAGTACTTTACTTAACTTCGATAAGCATAAAAGCAATGGTTACTGGGATTTACGTATACATTGGTTAACCGTAAAAGAAATGGAAGAAGAACTTAGACTGTGGATGTCTTGGTTGAAATATCCAGAAAGATATCATATCTGGATTTTGCCAGATAATTGGCAGGCAGACG
>NZ_CEVWNY010000094.1:0-12189 GCF_982384815.1 Desulfitobacterium sp.
AATATAAATCTTCACGAAACATCCCTTGACTGATCATTTCTTCAATATTTTTATTGGTCGCCGCAATAATCCTGACATCTAAAATAATCGGCTTAGTTCCGCCTATACGCATTAATTCACGTTCCTGAATAACCCTGAGCAGTTTCACCTGAAGATTAAGCGGAGTTTCCGCTACTTCATCCAAAAAAATCGTACCGCCTTGGGCCAATTCGAACATACCCATTTTCCCTTTTTGATTCGCACCGGTAAAGGCTCCTTTTTCATAGCCAAAGAGCTCTGACTCTAATAAATTCTCCGGAATCGCCCCGCAGTTAACTTTTATGAACGGTTGGTTACATCTTTCACTCGCTTGAACGATTGTCTCGGCTATAATTTCCTTACCCGCACCGGATTCACCCAAGATCAAAACCGTACTGTCAAACATCCCTACACGGACTGCTTGGTCAACCGTTTGTTTCATAGGTATGCTATTGATGATCACGTCATGCTTTTTATATATTTGTTTGGAGCGCAGATGTGTTAGCTCGTTTTTTTGCTTATCAATAATTTTATCTTTGTTCTCAAGTTCTTCCTTTAAGTTGTTGAGATCCGTAATATCGCGAACATTATTGACGATTCGCACTAAATTATTCCGTTCGTCAAAAATCGGATTGCCGGTAATTAAAACGTGTTTTTTGCTGTTATAGTTATAGCCCATAATTGTAACACGCTTTTTCTTTTCGATAACTTCCGTTACTACAGATTGAGAAAATAGCTTCTTCCTTAACAATTCTTCTGTATATTTACCTACTACCTCGGCACGAGTAAGGCCCGATATTCTTTCATTTGCACTGTTTGTATAAAGAACTTTCCCCTCGCCATCCGTAATCCAGATCCCGTCATATGAAGATTCCAAGATCGCTTGCATTTCCGTTGTTAAAAAAAAATCTTTCCCCATATGCCCCTCCACTTTTTTACGATCAAGACGTAAATATTCAATATGTTTAACTAATTCTATCGTAAAAAACGTTAAGGCACAATTCTAAAAGATCTATAAAGTTCCGATACCTTATTAAAATCTGGGTACGAAGGATTATAACCCCCTTACCCCAGAATCCGCAACAGATGTCCCAATTGTGTCTAATAATTTTCTACAAACAAACATTGGTATTTACTTCATTTGATTATACTGTGATTCTGCTGCAAAAAGTACCTATTATGATTTCACACTGTATATCTAGTGAGCAATTTAATGCATCACGCTATATGCGGATTGGAAGAGAATAATTAGGGGTTTCTGCAGCAGAATCATAACTATTATTTTTGAAATAAGCCCTGACGATGAGCTTTCAAGTAATTTATACTAAATTGGTCTTCACCCAGCAATAATTGGGAAGAATAAACAAATCCCATCATTATGTTATCGAGAGGGTCCAAGATATACGAATCCATTCCCCTGCCCATAGTAAGGATCATAAACGACTGATTAAGAACCTTACGATTAGGCAAGCCATAGGACACATTGCTCAAGCCGCAAATTACATGAACTTCTGGGAACATCGCCTTTATTTCACTAACCGATTCTAAAACTTCGACTCCTTCCCTGTCCCCCGAACCTACAGGCTTAATAAGCGGGTCAAGATAGATATCATCTAAGGATACACCTGCACCCATCAGATCGCTTACTAATTTGCTAGCGACCTTAATACGGTCCTTAGCAGTCTCCGGCATACCAGAATTATCCATGCACAGTGCAACAATTTTTGATTTGTATTTGGTAACCAAGGGCAAAATTGCCTTAAACCGTTCCTGTTCACCGGAAATAGAGTTTATCATAGGTTGCCCGTACTTACATAAAGCTAATCCTCTATCCAAAGCCAACGGATTAGGGCTATCTAGGCAAAGGGGTGCCTGAACCTTAGCTTGGATGGTATTAACTAACCATTCCATCATTTCCGGTTCATTATCAACTAGGGTTCCGCAGTTTACATCTACATAAATCGCACCTGCTTGTACTTGTTTTTCGGCTAATTCTTGTATATAAGTTGCATCTTTCGATTCTACAGCCTGTTTAACTGATTTACGACTAGTATTAATTAATTCACCTACAATTAACATTTTTATATCTCCTTATACATTCAAAAGTGTTTTGCATAAGTCATTAGCCGAAGCTGCATCTTCCGCATATCCATCTGCACCGATTTTATCAGCAAATTCTTGTGAAACGGGGGCCCCACCTACTATAACTTTAAAGTTCTCCCTTATTCCTTCACTTTTAAATACTTCAATAGTTTCCTTCATTACCGGCATAGTTGTAGTCAGCAAGGCTGACATCGCCACAATATCCGGCTTATGCTCCTTAACAGCATTAACGAAACCCTCCGGACTTATGTCAACCCCAATATTAATAACTTCGAATCCTGCACTCTCCATCATCATGCTGACAAGATTTTTCCCGATATCATGAAGATCCCCTTTTACAGTGCCAATCAAAACCTTACCAATAATAGGCATATCACCGGCTGCTATCAAAGGTTTGACGATCACCATCCCTGATTTCATAGCCCTAGCAGACATCAAGACTTCGGGAACATACATCTGACCATTCTTAAATAATGGTGCGACAATATTCATACCTCCGATTAGACCATGGTTAATAATTTCACGGGGATCCGCCCCTTCCTCAAGCAGTTTACTAACCTGTTCTTTAACTCCGGCCTCATTGCCTTGAAAGACTAATTGAGCTAATTCATCAAAAATAGACATAATTAATTTCCTCCATACTTTCATTCTTAAGATGAACTAATGTTATAAACGATACTGCAAATGATTAATCCGGCTTATATAGTGATGACTTTTTATAGTTTGCCTTGGTAAAACGCTGTTCCAAATTCGTAAAGGGCATCATAAAGTGCTACAACATTTTCTACCGGTACATCACGTTGGATATTGTGTACTGATGAAAGCACCAGCCCACCACCTGGTGCAAGGTCTAAGATCCTACGTCTAACTTCCTCGCGAATTTCTTCAGGGCCCTTTACAGATAGAATGTTATGTGAATCACAGGAAGCACCCCAAAATACCAGTTTTTCGCCATATTCCTTCTTTAGCCACGCAGTATCATCCATTCCACGGGCAGAGACCTGAATGGGGTTCCATGCGTCAAAGCCCAAATCTATGAAGTCCGGCAAAAACTCTCTGATTGCCCCATCACAATGATATAAAACCTTAACGTCAGCCTTTGATTTGATAAAATTAACTACTTTTGCTTGATAAGGTTTAATGATTTCCCGGTAAAGCTTGGGATTCATTATTGGAGCTTGTTGGGCTCCTAGGTCATCAGATAAAAGCACCACTTGAACATATTTACCGACCCTATCTAAGATCAAGTCCCACTGACACAGGTGATACTCAACAATTTTATAAAGTATAGCGTGGACGAGCTCGGGTTCTGTCATCATCTTAATAAAGAAATCTTCATAACCTAGAAGCCACGCCGCCGGAACATAGATCCCTCCGTAAAAAGGCCCGCTCACAACCATGGCATAATCTGTGTTTTCGTAAATATCCTTCGCTTTTTCTTTAAGTCCGATTATATGCTTAGTTTCTCTGGGATCCGGCCAAGGATATTTTTCTACGTCTTCCATACTGCAATCTTGAAGAGGATGACCGACAGGGTCATAATAAAATCCCCCGGCCGGGCATCTCCACTTGACACCCCATTCATCAAAATAAAAAGTTGCTCCACTCTCTTCCCGCTGAAATTCCAAGTCCGGCTTTGGCCCTGTTGTATAAAGTGGGTAAAAGTCACTTTTGAAACGTTGACGAACAAATTCATCTATCAAAACAGATTGCGACATCGTAGAAGTAAGAGTTACTTGGTCATTTTTATAGCCCAAATAGTCTTTGAGCTTGGCATATGCATCGCGATGCAGAGTAGTAAGTGTCGAAACACCGCCGATATCTATGGGTATACGGTCGGTTTCCTGATGATTTAACGCCCTGATAACTCTCTCTCTTGATTTTAACACTGACATAATCCAACACATCCTTTTGCTAATTTTAATCGTAATACGCAGTAAAACTTTGATTGTGTGAGCGAAGTAAAATCCTTTTTTTAGTGAAAAACTATGAAATTATTAAACGCTTTCAGTTAACAAGTAAGTCGATGATTATTAGCATCGCCTTCAATGTTTACCCTGATTTTTTGCGATGTTATCCTCCATCGCGTATGCAGAATTGCATCACCCCCCTCATTAGCGTGCCTTCATGGCAATAACCGTTTCGTTTAAAACATTGTATAACAGCGAGTTAATCACAGTTAGAACATAATTGGCACCATTGTCAATAACTTGAGGAATGGCCGCGGAATTGCCTGCTAGAGTACCAACCTTAACTCCCATCTCGCCGGCTCTGATATATAACTCATTAATAACTTTCTGGACCGCCGGATGCCTTGGCCCTTCTTCCTTATAACCCATGTTTATTGCTAGGTCTAAAGGTCCGATGAACGCCAGATCAATTCCCGGTACACTCATAATCTCCTCAAAGTTCTTCACAGCTTCCGGAGTTTCAATATGAACCGCGATTAAAATGTTGTTATCCGCCGAATCCAGATATGCTTTGCCACCGTCTATTCCCAAACGTGCGGCCCGTGTCGAATAAGATGTTCCCCGTTGGCCAAACGGCGGGAACTTTGCTCTATTTACTACTCTTTCCGCATCTTCCTTATTATTTACCATCGGAACCTGTATCCCTAAGGCACCCCTGTCTAATGCTTTTTGAATACTTGAATTATCGTAATCAACCCTGACAATCGGTACAATATTGGCAACTTCGGCAGCCCGTATCATATTTTCAATTTCCGACGGGTTAAACCAACCATGTTCATTGTCTAGGACAACAAAATCAAAACCGGCGTGACCCAGCATTTCTACAACTGCCGGTGTATAAAAGCTTATGAAGCATCCCAGCACCGGTTCGCCCTTGAGAATCTTATCCTTAACGATATTTTGCATTTTGCGATCTCCTTTTTAATATACACGTCCTTTTAATCTTGCTTATAAAACTCATCACTAGCCTGTTACCTTTAGGTTAAGGATTCTTCATGCTAATTCCAAAAAGAAATTGCCAGGCCGGGCCTTTTTATCGGGCTTGGCCCGGCTTTATTACGCTTGTAGTATTTCAATATTAACATACTACTCTTCAAATATAGGCAAGGTAGAACCTCCATAAGGCATGACCAACACGTCCGCGTCATTGCCTAGTTTCTTAAATGCCGCATCCAACGCATCCTGAACAGATGAATATGGCTGCATAAAAATACTTTGGACGAACTTCGCTTCCATTTCCGAGACCAGATAAATCTCCGCATTTTCAAGCACTAGGGCTATCGCCGCTGCCTTATGCCCGCCAAGTTGGAAATCCTTTTCGATACGCTTTATCAGTGCTTGAGGTGTGGAAGCAGCAGTCATCCATTCCTCAAAAACATGCTCACCCATTCCCTCTTTGCACGAGCCTACAAGAATTATAATCCCACCATTTTTGACTGCATTCTTTGCGTTATCAAGGGCTTTCTGTGTCTGATAAAGATTCAGATCCTTCGGTGCACCGCCTTGGGATACTATGACAATGTCTGCTCGGGCACCGATTACCTTTTTATAAAGCTGATCAAGATATTTACAGCCCGCCCGGTGTGCATCAATATAATGTCCCGCCACCGCATGAATAATATTCTTGTGCTCATCTAACACAACATTAATAATAAAATCGATTGGACAATATTCGATGGCCTCTTCCAAGTCCTTGCGCACTGGATTTCCCTCGATTTTACCCGCACGGGCCTCGGGAAGCACCATCAGACTATGGTTGGATTGAATCGCCTCGCGCGTAGATACGCCTGGCATGATCGCTTTGGCCCCGCCACTATAACCGGCGAAGTAATGAAACTCAATATTGCCCAAACAAATGCGACGGTCGGCGTCTGCGACGACACGTGTCACATCCACGGGTGTACCATGATTTGTGCGCCCCATTCGCACGAAATCTTTTGCATCACCATCGACACAGCGAATTTCCCTGTATGCCTGTTCCCCTGCAAGTTTCTCCATTTCTAACGGGGTATGCGGTCGATGGCTACCTAAGGCAAACACCAAAGTGATGTCTTGCCTCTGTATGCCAGCCGCATATAACTCCTCCAACAATGGCGGCAGCACTACGTATGAAGGGAGCGGACGGGTAATATCACTAGTGATTATGACGATCTTTTCGCCTGCTTTGACAATTTCGCCGATCCGCAGTGTACTAATCGGATTTTTCAATGCGTAGCGAACCGCTTCTGAACCAGTTCGAGCAACTTCAACTTTATTCGGTTCCAGAATGCCGATCACATTCCGGTCTGGGATTTCTACTTGCTGAGGTTGTGTCCCAAAGCCGATCTCAAGTTTCATGCTGGTCTCCTTGTCCCGAACCATGCCGCAGTGCTTTGACAACAGGCAACTCCTCGCCTGTCAAGAAGCGGATAAGCGCACCACCACCGGTACAAATGTAATTGATTTTATCACCCATATCATATTGATTAGTCGCAGCAATACTATCGCCACCGCCAATTACGGTATATCCCGCCGTGTCTCCCAGTGCCTCCCATACTGCCATTGTCCCGTACGCACTCTTTTCTTTTTCAAAAACGCCCATTGGACCGTTGACAAATACCGTCTTCGAAACCCTAATAACCTGCTGATACTCCCCTGCGGTCTTTTTACCTATGTCAACCAGTATTTCATCGTTAGGCAACCTATCGATCTCCCTATCAATACGCTCACCATTTTGCACATAGGCAAGATCTATCGGCAAAATAATCTTGTCATTATATCTGAGCAGCAAATCAGATGCTATTGCAACATATTCTTCGTAACCCTGTTTGCGGATGAAGTTTTTTGATTCCTCACCGATCTCTACACCCTTCGCCCAAAGCATAATATTTGCCACCAATCCGCCTGTCAGCACATGGTCTGCAACACCTCCCGTCAGCACTGCATTCATCATCAGAAAGGCATCAGCAATCTTGGCACCCCCCAGCACAAAAGTACATGGGCGTGCGGGTGCCTCCATAATCCCGGAAACGACACAGAATTCCTCCTCGAACAATCGTCCCATAGCGGAGGGCAAAACCTGCTCAAAACCGCATAAACTTGGCTGATCCCGATGGGCCGCTGCAAAGGCGTCGCATATAAATAAATCTGCCAGCGGTGCAAGTTTGCGCACAAGGAGTGTCCGTGCTTGCTGCTCATGCGTAAGCTTAAGCTTCAACTCGAACAACGTCTGCTCCTCGGCGACAAACCGTACATTATCAAGCAACAAGACCTCGCCAGCCTTTAACTCCCTTATGGCAGCGCGTGCCGCAGGGCCGTGTACATCGTCGATAAATTTCACCTTGCGGCCAAGCAGTTCAGTGAGTACCTTAGCATGAGGTTCAGTGGTGTAGAAATTCTTATATTCAATATCACTGCCCTGATGCGCCAGCAATACGACCTTCGCGCCTTTGTCAGATAGTTCCTTGATCGTCGGTACACAGGCACGCACCCTAGTAGTATCCTTAAGAGTATTCGTCTCACGGTCAATTGGCTGGTTAATGTCCACGCGTACAAGGACAGTCTTACCCTCCACCACTACATCATCTAAAGTGTTAATACCGAATTTCATAACGACTTCCCTTTCCTGCAAGAACAGTTAAAGTTAACACCCTATCTTACTTTCATCTTCAGGTATTTGTTAGTCTCTGCAGTTCCTTCCTCACGGGTTTTCTGCATACACATAGCAGCACGAATTGCGTCCATACTTTCCGGGATAACAACGCTTTCCTGCGGGATGTTGATAGCATACATGATTTCATCCCCAGATTCGACAATGCAGTCTTCCCATAAGCCTATTTCATACATATCTCCTCTGGGATTACCAAGGTCTCGTGCATAACGGAAGAACGATGCATTGCCGATAAAACCATCTTCAAGCTTGACTACGCGGATACGCGGATGCTTTTTAAACGCTGCTAAAGCCATCTCTTTGGTAATCTTTTGTTTACCCTTAGCAACGATCGTAATAATATGGCCATGGGTAACCGGGGTATGCACAAGAATCCCTGTTGCTTCAACATGTGGCATGATGGTCATAAGATCAACAGCTTGATGGGACGGGGCTTTGTCCATCTGCAGAGCATTCGTTAGACCACGGTGATAATCACCAGGATCAGCCACACGGCGAATGATTGTAATAGCAACCTTTTCGATTCCACCGCAATCACGGTCAAGGCAATCGACCGTACGAATCAAACCGGTTGTGTTACAAGATGTCAGCTTTAAATAAGCAGCGTTCACACCTTTTTCATAGTTAGCATAGCCATGAAAAAATATATCTGCGACAGAATTCTTTTCACCGCCCTGAAAAATAGCTTTTACTCCTTTAGCTTCATAGATCTCCTTGTTTTTTGCACCTACACCTCCAGGAGAGGAATCAAGCATAATATCAACCTTACCAACCAAATCCTCAAACGAACCGGATACAGGAATACCAAGCTCATCAAATTTAGCTTTTTCGTCATAATTGACCAGATAAAGGTCATAGGGCATTCCCTTTTCATATAATGCACGAACAGAAAGTGTAGGCGCCAAGTCAGCCACACCGACGAGTTCCATATCTTCTTGTAACATCACACCGTCTGCCAACCTTTGCCCGATCACACCATAACCTGCTACCCCGACTTTAACCTTTGCCATAATTATTCATCCTCCTTGTAAAACTATTTATCCAAACCTAGAACATCTCTAATTTGGGCTACACCAGTTTCTAGACTGGTCAGTACCGGTACCTTAACATCTTTTAACAGTGGCATTAGGTGATACATGCTCCCTTGCGCCAGCACAATAACATCGTTTGACTTAGCCGCTTCGTGAATTTTGGCAATGACCATTTTGTTATGTTTTTCCTTATCCCCCGTTTTAAGCAGAAAATCATAGGCCCCATCTACGAAGCAGCGATTTACGGTAACCTTTTTACCTAGACGTTCTGCCATTTTTTCCACAAGGCGGCTGGAGGGCTCAACCGTTGAGATTGCGGTTGCAATTACCGCAACATTAGTGCCTAATTCAGCGGCTTTTGTCGCCATAGCCTCATCAATCTTTACAACCGGGATGCTGATCAACTGTGCGGCGATGTCCGCAGCTTCACCTACGGATGAGCATTGATTCAGCACACACTCACAACCCAGTTCCTGCATATTCGTATAATAGTCGCACATACGGCTGATGATCCCCGGTGTAATCCCCTTATTGGCCAACGCTTCCTCCAATAAGCTATCATCAATAATGTTAATCATCTCTACCTCGGGTAACTGTTTTCTGAACTGGGCTTTCAAGTCCTCTACCGAGTACAAAAAAGTGTGCACAACTCCAACTCTTTTTTTCATTAAATAACCCTCCTTAAATCTAAATAAATTCTTTATGAACCAAGCACGCACTTATTGATTTTTTAAATCGTTCAATTTTGACCTCACCTCGAATTTCGTAGTAGTAATCATTTGTCACAATTAACTGAACACACTATAAAACATGCAATATCTGTGCCAATCTCGACCTATAAAAGATAATCCGGCAACTAAAAAGAGCTGTTGCTTGCCGAAATTTCAAATTCGGCGAGTAACAGCCCCTTAAGCTTACTGTACTTGAATAATGTACTCTATTTAGATAAAGTTCCCTCCATCGACAACCCAAGTTTGACCGGTAACAAATCCAGCATGCGCAATTAACGAATAGACGACCTCAGCCACATCATCGGCGGTGCAAACACGCTGTAAAGGTGTTCCCTTCGCCAATCTATTAACATGCTCCGTTTGTCCATCTACCCAGCGTGTCAGTACTACTCCCGGTGCAACGGAATTTACCCGAACTTCCGGTGCCAGAACTCTGGCTAAGGATTTAGTAACGCTGATTTCCGCAGCTTTGGATGCACAATAGGCAATAGAACTTCCCAAACCGGTAAGTCCGGCAATAGAAGTAATATTAACAATACACCCCTTTTGCTTTTTTAAGGCCTCAGCAGCCGCACGGCAGGTATTAAACACTCCTTTAACATTAACACTGAATATTTCATCCCAGTACTCGTCCTTCATTCCTTCGAGATCGGCATGCTGGACAAAATAAGTCATCCCGGCACTATTGACCAAGATATCAAGCTGCCCAAAGTCCGCCACCACTTGGCCGACCATCGTGCGAACTTCTTCATCCTTAGCAATATTAGCTTGATAAATCCGGCAAACAGCATTTAAGGCTTTAATTTCAGCCTGAGCTTTTAGAGCTTCTTCTTGAGAACGAGAATAATTAATCGCAATATTAACACCTTCCTGGGCAAGTTTTAAGGCGATAGCACGTCCAATCCCCGTGGCCCCTCCGGTTATTAAAGCAGTCTTTCCTTGTAGCATTATTTGGTCCTCCTTATTTACTTCTAATGACTCATTTTTTAGTATAGCCCAGAATAAACACTCCTTCAAGGTTATTATAGGGTAACCCCGTTGACAATAGGCTCTGTATTTATACAGAGCCTATTGTAAATAAATATACCTTGGCGTATCCTTTTACCCTTCTAATGGAATACTAAGAAAAAAGGATCAATGCAAAGGACTGATCATATGGTTGCTGCTGATACGGCTCATCTTACCCACAATATCCCAAATAATAATCTATTAACGGGAAAAGAAGTTCAATCTTCTGAACCCGTTATTTCTTTTCCTGAGTTGCTTGTGGTCGAAGAAAGACTGCATAATTCCTTTCTGCGGGCGGAGGGACTAATTAAAGAGTCCTGTCTCCGTTTACTTTCTTCAGGGGGTAAGCGGCTAAGGCCACTGCTAACCCTGCAAAGTGCCCAGTGTTTTGGTCCTCTCAATACAACAGCCATCGATGCAGCAGTTGCCGCGGAATTAATTCATATGGCCTCTCTGATTCACGATGACGTAATCGACCACGCCGACAGGCGGCGTGGGGTTCCTACAATTAGTTCTCTACAGGGCAATCATGTTGCCGTACTAGCCGGTGATTACGTGTTCGCCGAGGCTTTTCGTATTTTAGCGGATAAAAGTTTGCTGACCAGTATGTCCTATTTAGTGGATGCTATACAAGCTATGTGTGCCGGAGAAATCCACCAGGCGGAGGATCGTTATAATTTAGCCATGGAACCAACCCTCTACTTCCAAAGAATTGCCCAAAAAACCGGAATCCTTCTGGCAAGCTGTTGCAATACCGGTGCAGCCTGTTCCGGAGCCGGCCAAGAGGAAATCGAAAACCTAGGCCAATATGGTATGAACCTAGGTTATGCTTATCAAATCATTGATGATATTTTAGACTTTACCGGTAATCCTAATGTTACTGGGAAACCCGTCGCCGGCGACCTACATAATGGGCATATTACTTTGCCGGTAATCTACCTTTTACAGAAACCTCTTTATGGCCCTTGGGCTAGTGAAATTCTACAAAAAAATGAATTATCACCGCGGGATATGCAGAAAATTATCCAAGCCTTAGTCTCCTCCGAAGCATTGGATGAGGCCTACACTACTGCTTTGCACTGTGCGCAAAAAGCAGTAGAAGCCCTTGATTTTCTGCCATCATCACCTGCTAAGACCTTCCTAACGAACCTCACGCACACAATACTTTACCGGCAAGCCTAAGGTTTTGTGTCCATGAAACAAGGGACCTGTCCCCTTGTTTCATAGTATTTATAGGATATTTTTCCTCCGCAGCTGCCGACATAGCCAATAAAGGAGCTTCACCTTTGTTCCACCTGCCCTGAGTAGTTCCCGGGTTACGGTAGCACATTCCTTAGACATACCCTTTTCATCAGATAAATACATAGCCAGCAAACCTCGAATAATTGCTTCATGGAAGTTAGGATATTTTAAGTTTTCTGCAAGCTGTAGTGAGACCGTAATAAAGGTTTTAAGCCGTTCCTGACGTTGCTCTACCGAAGGATAGTATGCAACAAAATTTAGCTGACAAGTTTCCCGGTCCTCTTCCAGGTCAATAAAGTAGTCAAGAAGAATATGTAACCCTTCTATCCAAGGGAAGTAAGCATTTTTAACATTCTCTACTTCACTTTCTTGCAAGTCCGGATTATAGGCCATAGCAAAAAGGCAGAAAATACCGAGGGTTGAACCGGTTGCGGCAG
>NZ_CEVWNY010000095.1:0-12058 GCF_982384815.1 Desulfitobacterium sp.
CCTACGCCGGTGGCAAAGGCTCCCAAAGCACCGTAAGTACACGTGTGTGAATCTGCTCCGATAATCACATCACCGGGCAAAGTAACTCCTTGTTCAGGAAGTAGACAGTGCTCTACCCCTACTCTTCCCTGCTCCCAGTAATGAACAATCCCTTGTTCTTTGGCAAATTCACGCATGGTTTTGCTTAATTCAGCGGAAGCAATATCTTTATTGGGAGTAAAATGGTCAGGAACTAAGGCGACTTTAGTCTTGTCCCAGACAGTTTCTACACCGAACTTTTCGAATTCCCGGATGGAAACGGGACCGGTGATATCATTAGCCAAGGTCAGATCTAATCTGCCAGTAATCAGTTGGCCGGGTGCGACCGAATCCAGACCGGCGTGTTCAGCAAGAATCTTCTCAGTAATCGTCATTGCCATACTGTCTCAATTCCCCTTTCCTCTCTATAGAACGATGCGCTTTGTTTATTCGAACAAAGCGCACAAAAAATTTGGGTGACCTGATAATGGGAAATTTTAAGGCTAACGAGGAGTTATGGGGCAAATTATATACCGCGTTTTTTGATGAAAGGCATCATAGCACGAAGCTCAGCTCCGACTTTTTCGATTGCGTGCTCAGCATCTTTACGTTCGGTGGCGTTAAAGAAAGGACGGTTGGTTTGGTTCTCTAGGAGCCAGTTCTTGGCAAAGGTTCCGTCTTGAATCTCCGCAAGGACTTTTTTCATTTCTTTACGGGTTTCATCAGTAATGATGCGTTTACCCACTACCATATCTCCATACTCAGCGGTATCGGAGATAGAATAGCGCATCCAACTCATGCCGCCTTCATAGATCAGGTCAACGATCAGCTTCATTTCATGCAAGCACTCAAAATAAGCACTTTCCGGTTGGTAACCGGCTTCTACTAAAGTTTCAAAACCAGCTTTGATCAACTCGGAAACACCACCGCAAAGGACAGCTTGTTCGCCAAAGAGGTCAGTTTCAGTTTCTTCCTTGAAGGTAGTCTCCAAGACTCCGGCACGGGTACAGCCGATTCCTTTGGCGTAAGCTAAGCCTAGATCATAGGCACGACCACTGGCATCTTGATGAACGGCAATCAAGCCAGGCACGCCTGCACCTTCTTCATAGGTTCTGCGAACTAAGTGTCCCGGACTCTTCGGAGCTACCATAAACACATCTACATCAGCGGGAGGAACGATTTGGCCAAAATGAATATTAAAACCGTGAGAGAAAACTAAAGATTTACCGGAAGTAAGATGGGGTTTAATATCTTTTTCATAGACGGCGGCCTGACGCTCGTCGGGAAGAAGTACAACGATCACAGCGGCTTGAGCTGCTGCCTCGGCAACGGTAGCGACTTTTAATCCGGCTTCTTCTGCTTGTTTCCAGCGGCGGGAATCAGGGCGAAGACCGACAACCACGTTAAGACCGGAATCTTTTAAGTTCTGGGCTTGAGCATGACCTTGGCTACCATAACCCATTACTGCAATTGTTTTACCTTGGAGTAATTCGAGACTTGCATCGGAATCATAATACATTTTTGCCATGATAAAAACGCTCCTTCTTGAATCCTTGTGGATTATCTTAATTTGCTTGAAAAACTTTTGATTATGGGCCGAAAAAAATGATTATGGAAAAGTACTATTTCATAATAACATAAACCATCCTGTTCTACAACAGAAAAGAACGTTTATACTATATTTACAACAATTCTGTATCTTCTTATCTTCAACTATCGAGGCGAGTTATGGCGATTTTTCCGGTCCGGACCAGTTCCATCAAGCCAAAGGGACGGATAGTTCTGACAAAAGCATCAATCTTGTCTTCATCTCCGGTCAGCTCCACTGTCAAGTTGCTTCGACCCATATCCACGACCCGGCCCCTGAAAACATCTACGATCTGCAGAATTTCCAGACGGGTATCGGCCTTTACCTTAATGCGGACCAAGGCTAGCTCCCGATCGACAACGGTTTCATTGGTTAAGTCCGTCACCTTGTGGACAACAACCAGTTTGTGAAGCTGCTTAGACACTTGCTCAATGACTGTATCGTCCCCATCAACCACAATCGTCATCCTGGAAATGGCAGGATTTTCCGTCTGGCAGACGGAAAGACTGTTGATGTTATAAGCCCGGCGGGCAAATAAACCGGCTACCCGAGTCAGCACACCTGGGTTGTTTTCGACAAGAACAGCTAATGTATGCAGCATTTCCCTACCTCCCCAGCATTTCTGAGAGTTGTTTCCCAGGTGGAACCATGGGATAAACTACTTCTTCTTCTGAGATTACAAAATCCATCAGCACGGGACCCGGGTGATTGATAGCTTCCAGCAAGGCACCACGAATTTCGGAAACTTCGGTGACCCGTATTCCATGAATGCCGTAGGCTGCTGCGATCTTTATAAAGTCCGGATTGGCTGTAAGCTGAATCTGGCTATAGCGCTCGTCTAAAAAGAGCTTTTGTAACTGGCGAACCATTCCTAGTACTCCATTATTCATAAGAATAATTTTGACCGGAAGATCGTATTGAACGGTGGTGGCCAGTTCTTGAATACTCATCTGGAAGGAACCATCACCCGTTACCAAAAATACCGGTGCATCAGGAGCAGCTATTTGAGCTCCAATGGCTGCCGGTAAACCAAAGCCCATAGTACCTAGGCCCCCGCTGGTAACAAAATGCCGTGGTGCCGGCACAGGATACCCCTGTGCTGCCCACATTTGGTGCTGGCCCACGTCAGTGGCAACTATGGCATTCTCCCCTGCCAATTCTCCCAAGATCTCAATGATCGCTTGCGGGTTTAGAATATCGGGATCGGGAACGGTAGGTTTTTCTTCCTGCCATCGGCGGATTTGCTCCCACCATGCATCGATGTTAGGAGCTGTGACTTTAGGTTTCAAACCTTCCAAGACTAACTTAGCATTACCAACAATGGGAACATCAGTCCGCACTACTTTACCAATTTCTGCCGGATCGATATCAATATGAATAATCTTAGCATTAGTGGCAAAACGGTGCCCTAAGCCACTGGTGACCCGATCATCAAAACGTACACCTATGGCGATCAGGAGATCACAATCATCCACTGCACAGTTGGCCGCAACGCATCCGTGCATACCCACCATTCCCAAAACATTGGGATGGGTGGAGGGCATGCTACCAATTCCCATCAAAGTGGTCACAACCGGGAGATTGGCCATTTCTACTACTTCCTGTAAAACTTGATCTGCTTCTGCCGTTATTACCCCACCTCCGGCATAAAGCACCGGGCGCTTAGACTGGGCAATTGCCCGGGCGGCCTCCTCAATTTGGCCCGAATTTCCTTTAGTAAAGAATTTATAGCTTTTAAGATTTAGCTCAGCGGAATCCGGCACTATATCGGTGGCTGCCAAAACATTTTTCGGCAAGTCGATTAAGACCGGACCGGGACGGCCGGTGCTGGCAATATGAAAGGCTTCCTTGACAATTCGCGGAATCTGCCGAGGATCTTTGACAATATAAGAATGCTTGGTAATCGGTAGGGTAATACCAGCGATATCTACCTCTTGGAAAGAGTCTGTTCCCAAAAGACTGGTGGGTACTTGCCCTGTTAAGACTACGATGGGAATAGAATCCATATAGGCATTAGCAATCCCAGTAACCAAATTTGTCGCTCCCGGTCCGGAAGTGGCGAGACAGACCCCCACTTTACCGCTAACCCGAGCAAAGGCGTCTGCAGCGTGGACCGCAGTCTGCTCGTGGCGTGGCAACAGATGCCGGATAGAGCTATTGATAAGAGCATCATAAATGGGTAAAACCGCACCACCGGGATACCCAAATATTACTTCTACTCCTTCTTGGGCCAAAGCATCTAGTAAAAGTGCCGCCCCTGTCTCATATGTGGTAATTTCCTTCTCTTTCCCCAAGCTTTATTCCTCCTTCACACGTCGTAAGGCCGCTCCTTTTGAAGCAGATTGTACGAAGTAGGCATACCTTCCAAGGTAGCCTTTTCGTAGTTCAGGTTTGAGATGATCCGGTTTGACTGCTTTAGCTGCGAATTCTTGTCTTCGTTGGTTTCTTTCTTCTTCGGAAACAACCCACTCAAGCCGGCCTTTTCCCAAATCAATACGAATGGTGTCCCCATTCTTTAAGAGGGCAATATCTCCCCCGAGAGCTGCTTCCGGTGAAACGTGGCCAATGGAGAGTCCGCGGCTGGCACCGGAAAAACGGCCGTCAGTGATTAATGCCACATCGGCATCAAGTCCCATTCCGGCTAAAGTGGCTGTGGGGCCTAACATCTCCCGCATGCCCGGTCCCCCCTTGGGTCCTTCATAACGAATAACAACCACATCACCGGCTTTTATTTCAAGGTTGCGAATAGCCTCGGCAGCGGGTACTTCACCGTTAAAAACTTTCGCAGTTCCTTCGAAAACAAAATCTTGATTACTTAGAGCCCCTTGCTTAATTACCGCTCCTTCAGGTGCTAAATTACCAAAGAGGATGCGTAGTCCCCCTCTTTGGGAGAATGGGTCATTTTGGGGACGAATAACACTGGAATCTACAACTTTAGCCCCTTGCAGACGCTCTGCCATAGTTACTCCGGAAACAGTTATTACCGAACCATTGATTAAATCGGCATCCAGGAGTTGTTTAAGAACGGCGCTGACCCCGCCGGCCTCATGCAAAGCTGCTAAGGGGGTCTCGGATGCAGGAGCAAGCTTACAAATTTGCGGAGTTTTTTCGCTTACATCGTTAACCTTGCTTAGCTCCCAAGCAATATCCCCTTCATGAGCGATGGCCGGAAGGTGAAGAATGGTATTGGTAGAGCATCCCAGAGCCATATCCAAAGCTACTCCGTTTTTCAAGGTTGTTTCTGTCACAATATCCCGAGGCCGAATATTTTGGCGGAAAAGCTCCATCACTTGGTAACCGGTTTCTTTGGCCAACACCAAACGCTCCGAGTAAACTGCCGGAATAGTACCGTTGCCCGGTAAAGCCATACCGAGGGCTTCTGTTAAACAATTCATGGAATTAGCCGTAAACATACCGGCGCAGGACCCACAGGTTGGACAAGCTTTTGCTTCCAATTCATGAAGCCAAGCTTCATCTTTTTTACCGGCGTGTACTTGGCCGACACCTTCAAAAACCGTACTCAAAGTCACTGTATTTCCTTCAAAACGTCCCGGCAGCATAGGACCGCCACTGACCACAATAGCCGGTAAGTTTAAACGCATGGCAGCCATCAGCATTCCCGGCACCACTTTGTCACAGCTGGGGATCAGGACCAGAGCATCCAGCTGATGTCCCTTGGCCATAATTTCTATGGAATCAGCGACAATCTCCCGGCTAGCCAATGAATAGTGCATCCCTTCATGGCCCATGGCAATTCCGTCACAGACAGCCACGGTGGAAAACTCAAAGGGTGTTCCGCCGTTTTCCCGAATTCCGGCTTTCACAGCTTCAGCCACTTGTCTTAGGTGCATATGCCCCGGTACTAATTCAGTAAAAGAATTCACTACGCCAATAAAAGGTTTGCTTATTTCACGATCGGTAAGTCCCAAGGCTTTTAAAAGTGAACGATGTGGGGCCCGATCAATTCCGTTCTTTACAGTATCGCTGTTCATTTTTCTCCCCCGCTTTACCATTAATCTCTATTCTGCTTAACCCAGTAATATTTTCCTCTTTAAATTATATACCAATCAGTATCAAACTCTCGATAACACATTTTAGTCTGCGGGTAAAAAACTTACTCATTAATAGGAGTCCCATCCACCAGGGTTAAGGCTCGGAATTTCTCCAAGAGTCCTTTGAAGACTGCTCCCGGTTTACCATCACCAATCACCCGACCATCGGCTTTAACTACAGGAATCAATTCAGCCGCAGTCCCGGTCAAGAAACATTCCTCTGCGTTGTAAACATCATGACGGTTAAAGAGCTCCTCCCGCACTTCGAGTCCTGTTTCTTTTGCTAAAGCGATAACAGCGTTGCGGGTAACTCCTTCCAAGCACCCCGCTGAGAGAGGAGGTGTGAGCAGTGCTCCCCGGCGAAGGATGAAGATATTATCGGCAGTGCCTTCAACCACATATCCCTCTTGGGTCAGCATAATGGCTTCGACTACTCCTGCTTGGGTGGATTCGATTTTTGCCATAATATTGTTTAGATAATTTAGGGATTTAACCCGCGGACTAAGAGAATCCGGGTTAGTCCGGCGCACGGCTACGGTTTTAACCTCCAGACCGTTTTCATACATCTCTTGGGGATAGATCTTAATTTGATCGGCAATGCAGATGATGGTTGCTCCGGCACAGTTATTAGGATCCAACCCTAGATCGCCCACACCCCGAGAAACTACTAAGCGAATATATGCATCATCAAGGTTATTCTTGCGAAGGGTACTGCAAACAACCTCTTCCATCCCTTTCTTAGTAATCCCGATATCCAGCATAATGGTCTTAGCAGATTCATATAAACGATCCAGGTGCTCAGCCAATTTAAAAACACGTCCATGATAAGCCCGAATACCTTCAAATATTCCGTCTCCATATAAAAAACCATGATCAAATACAGAAATCTTGGCCTCTTCTTTCGTTACATAATCGCCTTTAAGGTAAATTAGCTTTTCCATAACTGAACCTCTCCTTCAAATTAATAGAAATAATTAGAACATTTTTTCTCTAAATCCCTTAGAGAAATTATAGAACTTGGCTTCCAGTCAAGATTCCAACTAAGAATGCACATTTTTACATCTTCGTAATATCTTAATTAGATTAGGGCTTAAAAATAATATAAAGCTATTACTAGGATAGTATAAAAAACGAGCGGTGTTCCTAACCCAATAGAGGAACTTTCCGCTCGGGTTTTTTCTGCCCACGGTGTAAATCCATGCCCCGGATTCTGTACCGCTCGGACCAGACGGATTGGCTCCCGGAACCCTAGGTACACTTCCTACTGTTATAATACATTTTTTTATTTATGCTAAGTGTATAATACACGAATTAGAGTGTCAACCCATAAATGAAAAACTCTTGTCAAAGAAAAAAAACCATATTATAATGTCCACAATACAGATACATTTGTTTTTAAGAAAGGGATTGGAGGAAAATTCATGCAGGTCGTTTCGATCGGATTATTAGGTCTTGGCACCGTTGGTAGCGGCGTAATTCAAATTCTTGAGCGAAATGCTACCGATATAGAGAACCGTTCCCAAACAAAAATTAAAGTAGCGAAAGTTCTCGTCCGTAATCTCCAGGCTCCCCGCAAAGTGGCCGGTGATTATATCCTGACCGACCAAGCCGCTGATGTTCTTACTGATCCCGACATCAGCGTGGTAGTGGAAGTCATGGGAGGCATCGAGCCCGCCCGGACTTATATATTGGAAGCTTTTAAAAACGGCAAAAATGTAGTCACCGCTAACAAAGATCTGCTGGCTATTCATGGGCATGAGCTCTTGGAGGCGGCTAAAGAAGCCGGTAAAGACCTTTGTTTTGAAGCCAGTGTAGCCGGTGGTATTCCCATTATCGCTGCTTTAAAGCAGTCTTTGGCCGGTAACAAAATCTCTGAGGTCTTAGGGATTATCAATGGAACCACCAACTATATCCTGACGGCCATGACCGAGCAAGGCCGGGATTATCACGAAGTTCTTAAGGAAGCCCAAGAACTAGGATACGCAGAGGCAGATCCCTCTGCCGATGTGGACGGCTTAGATGCCGCACGAAAACTGGCTATCCTTGCTTCCATCGCCTTCAATTCCCGTGTCACAGTTAATGATGTTTATGTGGAAGGAATTGCGAAGATCACTGCCGAAGATATCGCCTACGCCAGAGAGTTAAACTCCACGATCAAGCTGTTGGCTGTGGCCAAGTCTCAAGCCGACGGCATCGAAGTGCGGGTTCATCCGGCCTTTGTACCAAATACCCACCCCTTAGCAGCGGTCAGTGGTGTTTTTAATGCTGTCTATGTAGTCGGAGATGCTGTAGGTGAGACCATGTTCTATGGCCGCGGTGCCGGTAGTTTGCCTACCGGAAGCGCGGTGGTTTCCGATATCATTCAGGTAGTGCGGAATATGAACACCAACTCTACAGCCAACATCAATTGTACCTGTTATAATGAATTAAACATTAAAAGCGAACAAGATTTTCGAAGCGCCTTCTATATCCGGCTGCGGGTAAAGGACGAACCCCGAGTATTAGCTACTTTGGCTTTGCTTTTTGCTGAAGCCAGTGTTAGCTTTGCCTCCATTATTCAAAAGCAGAAGAAACGCCATGAGGCGGAAATCGTCCTTGTCACCCACCCCTGCCAAGAATCCCAACTCCGGGAAGCCTTAGATTCTGTCCGAGCCTATAGCAAGGTTCTCTGTATAAATAACGTGATTCGCTTTGAATCAGGGGAGTTAAATGATTAGATAATGAAAAGGTACTATTGGGTCAAGATACTTCACTGCGTTCAGTATGACCTTGAGTGAGTGTCATACTGAGCAAGGCGAAGTATCTTTAGTCTAAACATTGCAATATTAAGGAGGATCATATGGTTCGTGTCAGAATACCCGCCACCTCTGCTAATTTAGGGCCAGGCTTTGATTGTCTTGGCATGGCCCTTTCCCTCTATAACTTTGTGCAAATTGAAGATAACGATAATTTTGGGATTACCTTAGCCGGTGATTATACCACAGGCCTAGCCGCAGATGAGACTAATCTGGTCTGGCGGTGCATGTGCACTTTATGGGAAGCCATCGACTTTAAGGTTCCTACTGTATCACTGGTGTTGGAGAATAATGTCCCCCCCACCCGCGGCTTAGGCAGCAGCTCTGCTGCCATCGTGGGCGGGCTTGTGGCAGCTAATGAATATGCCGGAGGTGTCTTAAGCAAACAGGAAATCCTCCAGCTGGCCAATCAAATCGAAGGACACCCGGATAATGTGGCCCCTGCCCTTTTAGGTGGCATTACTCTGGCTGTCACCACCGAAACCTCGGTAATCGCCCGTACTTTACATTCCAATCCTCAATTTACAGCCCTGGCGATCGTCCCGGATTTCCACCTTTCCACGGAAAAAAGCCGCAAAGTGCTTCCTGCTTCCCTTTCCCGCGCCGATGCGGTCTTTAATCTTTCCCGGACAGCCCTGCTGGTAGAAGCACTTATCCACGAGAACTTTGATTTACTTAGGGAGGGAATGCAGGACCGCCTCCATCAAAACCAGCGGGCAAACCTTGTACCGGGATTAGCCGAAACCCTGCAGGTCGCTCTCGAAACCGGGGCATACGGTTCCGCTCTTAGTGGCTCCGGTCCAACTATCCTAGCCCTTGTCTCACCGGACAAGGCGGCGAAGGTATCCCAAGCCATGATAGATTCCTTAAGCTCCCATGGGCTACAGGCTAAAGCATATACCCTTACCGTTGATTCGGAAGGGGCAGCAGTAATATAATGTTATAGGTCACGAGAATTTGTTAAAGAGGATTCTTCACTTCATAATGAAGAATCCTCTTTTTGTGTTCAGCCTGTACTCTTTACCTGTGTTAGGACATATCATGTCTAAGCACCCCATACTTACGAGCAAATGTTATTGATAATTGATAAATATATATTGACATTCGATAAAATTAATCGTATCATCTGGATATAAAATCAAAATAAGGAGGTTTAATATGACCGGAAAATCTGTATCGTATTTTCTTCAAAAATTCTTAAATGTAGTCTTAGTATTTTTAGTATTTTTCGCTCTGTATTTTACACTATATCCATTTATCAATGAACAAGCTATAAACGCCGATAAAATTATTGCCGGTATTTTTGCCTTTATTTTTTGGGGTACAGCGTTTTTTATGATCTACGAACTTAAACGGATAATATCTACTATAGTTTCAAGAGAACCATTTTGTACAAGAAATATTAGCAGATTCCACAATATCGCAGTATGTATTTTAATATTAGGCGTATTGGACGTCTTAAGTAACCTTCATTCTACCCAAGGATTTATTCTTATAAGAACACCCTCTTTTACGATAAAGCCGACAATCTTTATTTATATTATTTTAGGTTGCCTAGCCTTAATTCTTAAAGAAGTGTTTAAAATGGCACTTGAGATCAAGAATGATAACGATCTTACGATATGAGGAGTAAACTATGCCTATAGTTATAAATTTGGATATCATGATGGCTAAACGCAAGATATCCCTTGGGGAGTTAGCCGAGAGAGTTAACATTACTAATGCGAATCTATCGATATTAAAAAATAATAGAGCAAAGGCGATAAGATTTTCTACACTTGAAGCCATTTGTCGTGAACTTCAGTGCCAACCGGCTGATTTGTTAGAGTATAGGGAAGACTAGATACACTGTAAATGTAATTTGACATTGTGAGTATCTATCTGGCGCAAATATGGTTGATGCTAGAGGAGCGTTATCCTCTCTTAGGAGTAAGTATTTTAAATAAGGATATGATAAAGGGGAAATTCGTTTAGGAATCTCCCCCTTTTTGTATTCACTTACTTTTTTTCATCTCATCCAGATACTTGATGGCATTAAGGGCAGCGGTTCCACCTTCCCCTACTGCTTTGTTCAGCTGATAGGGTTGTCCTGTGCAGTCTCCCGCGGCAAAGAGCCCGGGAATACTTGTTTCTAAATCTCGATTGACCTTTATGGCCCCTTTCTCCATTTCCAGCCCTGGGGCGATTTGTTCAGCGGGCAGGCTTTCCCGCAGGACGAACACACCATCCACAGCGATTTCCTCCGTATCCAAGATCAACTTCTCCACCATTTGGGTCCCGAAAATCTCCTTGATCCTAGCCTTTTTCTGAATGATTCTTGGGTCGAGCTGCCCCACCTCTTTGTAGAAAGGCAGGTAATAGACTTCTGAGCAAATCTCGGCCATAAAGTTGGCCTCGGCTTCTCCCTCATGACTATAGGAGACTATGGCTACTTTTTTTCCCTTGTACAAAGGGCCATCGCAAGTGGCGCAATAGCCCACCCCTCTGCCCAGGAGTTCTGTCTCACCGGGGAGCAGTTTCGTAGGTGATACTCCTGTAGCCAAAACTACAGCTTCCGCCTCAAAGGATTCATTATTGCCTACAATGGTAAACGGTGGTCCGGGGTAAATATTAAGAACCTTCCAGGGAATTATCTCAATTCCCATAGCTTTTAGATGTTTAAAAAAGTTTTGCCGTAGTTCTTCCCCATTAATTTCCGGATAGCCCAGATAGTTATCAATCTGAGGTGCTTTGGCAAGTTTGGGACTGCAAAAGTCACTTCCCAAAAGGACAAAGTCTTTATTTCTAATCTTGGCATTGAGGGCTGCGGACATCCCTGCCGGTCCGCACCCGATAATCGCTAGTTGGTAATGGGATTTTAGTTTTAACTCTTCACTCATTATGTAAAACCTCCTTCGAATAATTCTTACTATTGAAGCTATACCTATACGGGGTAATCACTACGCTTAGTGTATCAGTTTTTTAAGAATTAATAAAGAAACACGCTTCATTTGAGGCGTGGTTCTTTTATACCATAGAGTTCCTTATATTCAGCATAGTTATCCATAACCCGATCTACATATTCCCTGGTCTCACGGAAAGGAATATCCTCGGTATTTAAATCATCCACCTTGAGCTGCTCTGTTCGAATCCACTCATTAACATGACCCCGTCCCCCATTATAGGCGGCCAGGACGAGCTCGATATCCTTAAACTCCTTTTGCAAGCTGGCTATGTACCAGGTTCCATATTGAATGTTCATTTCCGGTTCTCGTAGTTTGCTTTGATCAAAGCCCCCATCTCCGATAGTTTCTGCTATCCACTTAGCTGTATCCGGCATTAGCTGCATCAGCCCTAGAGCTCCTTTATGAGATTGGGATTGGGGCAGGAATTTACTCTCGGCACGAATCACCGAAATTACCAACAATGGGTCAACACTGTATTGCTCAGCGTACTGTTCGATTAACGTCCGGTAAGGATAAGGATAAAGCAATTTCTTAATAGGCGGGGCTTGGTACACTAAGGTCAGAGCAACTATTAACAAGATCAGGGTAAAAAAGAAACCTGATCTTCTTTTTTTACGCCGCACTTTAAACCCTTTCTTTCTCATGGGTACTCCTTGATTT